>JADLDR010000170.1 GCA_020846535.1 Armatimonadota bacterium
CGAAAGGCTGTCCACCCGTTCCTTCGGGCGGGGGACGCTCCAGGGCCGGAAATCCCCCGGATCCGGGGTGGCGTAGGCGATCATCCCGGCCTCCTGCTCGCTGCGTCCGGGGGCGGGAGCCTGCCAGTCCTGAGCGGGCCGCGCCGCCTCCCGGAACGGCTGGCCGGGATCCACCGTGTCGTAGCCCACCCCTCCGATATGCACCGCTTCCGCTGCCCTGACGCCCGGCGCGAGTATCAGGCAGCAGAGCGCCAGAGCCAGCAGATGTATGGTCATCAGAAGATCATGCCTCCTCCTTGTGATCTCACTTCATTCCACAAAAAAGGATGTTTTCCTGCCCGGAGCGCCTGTATACACCGCTGATGTCCATTTTGCCCTGGAGGAGAAAGGGGATGGGCGGTGAATGAGAGGCGTAGGGATCCTTTTCATATTCCGGAGGAATGACGATGAGTGTTCAGATGATCCTGGTGTTCTGCCTGATGCTGCCCCTGGTACTGTCCGGAAGCCGCTCTCTGGCTGCCGAGTATTACGCCGACAGCCGGCAGGGGAGCGACGCGAACACGGGCCGCTCGCCCGGCGAGGCATGGAAAAGCCTGGCCCCGCTCAATCGGGCCACCTTCGGGCCGGGGGATCGGATCTGGCTGGCCGCCGGGTCGCGTTTCGAGGGGCAGTGGTCGCCCCTCGGTTCGGGCAGCAGGGAAGCATCGATCCGGGTCGATATTTACGGCGGGAAAGCGAAGGCGCGCATCGATGCCGGCGGGCGGCACGAGGCCGCCTTGAAGCTCCGAAACGTGGAATACTGGTCGGTCCGCAACCTGGAACTGACCAATGACGATCCGGAGCGCGGCAAACGCCGCTACGGCGCGCTCATCCAGGCGGAGAACTGCGGAACCCTGCACGGGATTCACCTTTCGAGACTGTACATCCACGATGTCCGCGGGTCGCTCATCAAGAATGACCGTGAGGAAGGGTTCGGGATTCTCTGGGAGAACTGGGGCGACCGGATGCCGAGCCGCTTCGACGGCCTTCGGATCGAACGCTGCCATCTCCTGCGCTGCGACCGGAGTGGCATCGGCGGATGGAGCGGCCACCAGGACAGGCGGCCCGGCAGGTGGTTCCCCAGCCTGAATGTCGTGATCCGGCACAACCGGCTGGTGGATACTGGCGGGGACTGTATCAAGCCGGAGGGCTGCGACGGCGCGCTTGTCGAATACAACCGGGTCGACCGGGGGCGGCAGCGATGCAAGGATGCGGCAGCCGGGATCTGGCCGTGGGCCTCTGACAACACAATCATACAGAAGAACGAGGTTTCCGGATTGAAGGGCACCTTCGACGGGCAGGCTTTCGACTCGGACGACAACTGCCGGAACACCCTCTTCCAGTACAACTACAGCCACGACAACGACGGCGGCTTCATCCTGATATGCAGCGTGGGCCGCAGGGTCGAAGAAGGCCAGGTGACCTATGTGGGCCTGGAAAACACCGTCGTCCGTTATAACATCTCCCAGAACGACGGGGGCGGCGGGGAACCCCCTTACGAGCGCCGACCGCGCGTGATCCACATTGCAGGCCCGGCGCGGAATACCCGGATCCACAACAATGTCTTCTTCATCGGGAAAGACTTTCCCACCTATTTTATCCACAATACCCCTTATATGGGCATGGCCGAGGACGTTTACCTGTACAACAATATCATCTACGCGAAAGGGGAACTGAAATACGACCTCGGCCAGAATACCCGGTTCGATTTCCGGAAGAATGTCTTCTTCGGCAACCATATCGAGCCGCCTGCCGGCCCGGAAGCCCTAACGGGCGACCCGATGCTTGCCGGAGTCGGGACCGGGAAAAGCGGCCTGGCGTCCCTGTCGGGGTACAAACTCCGGGCCGGTTCGCCCTGCATCGGAACGGCCATGCCGGTTCCTTCGGCGGGCAGGCGCGATTTCTGGGGAAACCCGCTGCCTCCGGGCGGGCCTTCCTGCGTCGGGGCGCACGAATTCGGGACGGCGGACGGGCGCGGCGACAAAGATGGAAAGGAGCGTTGATATGGCGGTTCATATCGCGTGCAACGAATACCCATGGGTCGTGCTGTATCAACAGGCGCAGAAAAACTTTCACGAGTCGCTCGATGCGGGCCTGGGGGAGGTGGCGGCCAGCGGGATCGATGGCTTCGAACCGGCGGTTTACGGGCCTTCCGATGCAGACAGGCTGGCCCCGCTTCTGGAAAAGCGCGGCCTGGAGATGCGTTCGATCTATGTCGGCAGCACGCTGCACGACCTGGCGGAGGCTCGCCGGAGCGTGGAATCGATCCTCGCCATCGCGCAAAAGGCCGGCGAGCGAGGCGCAAGGATTCTGGTCACCAATCCCCACCCTCTTCGGGAGGGGCCGCTGCGAGATAAAAGCGACGCCCAGCTCGAAACCCAGGCGCAGTCCATGAACGATCTGGGAAAGGGGCTTTCGGAGATGGGGCTGACGCTGGCCTATCACAACCATGATGTCGAGTTTCGCCATGGGGCGCGGGAGTTCCACCATATGATGGCCGGCACCGACCCGCGTTATGTGTCCCTGTGTCTGGATGCCCACTGGGTCTACCGCGGGGCAGGCCACTCCTCGGTCGCTTTGTTCGATATCCTGAAGCTGTACGGGGGCCGGGTTGCGGAACTTCACCTGCGCCAGTCGGCCCGGCACATCTGGACGGAAACGCTGGGAGAGGGCGATATCGACTATCTCCGTCTGGCCCGATATCTACTCGATCTTGGCGTGAGGCCCCATCTGGTGCTGGAGCAAGCGCCCGAGTCAGGCACGCCGCAGGTTCTGAGCGCAGTCGAGGCGCACCGGATGAGCTGCGCCTATGCGCGGGAGGTTTTCGCGGGCTGGAGAAATCAGCTGTAAAGATGATCCGTTCGATGAAATGGAAAGATAACCAGCGATGTCATTGCAAGCGAAGTAATCTCCAGGGCCGTATAAGTGTGGATGTATTGACTATTTTTGCTCTTTATAGTATCATGAGGGAAGCCCCTAATGAAAACTGATGTGCAGTCAGAATTAAAGGAGGCAGGCACGATGAACTTTCGTAAAGGAGTCTCCCGGTTACAGGCGGTCGTATTATTTCTCGGGATTGTCATCGGAACCGTGATGGCTATTGTTCCCGTTACGGCAGGCGCAGAATACGCACCGGGCGAACTGCTGGTTCAATTCAAGGACGGAGCTACCGAGAACATGCGGCAGAATGTCCTTCGCCGCATCAGCGCGCGTATAACGGAGAGGGTTTATACCCGGGCCATGCGAGCGCAGGGAACCCCGGGTCTTGAGTGTGTAAGCATTTCCCTGCCCGTGGAAGAAGCCCTGCGGCGGCTGGGCCAACATCCTTCCGTAGCCTTTGCCGAGCCGAACTGGATTCTCAGACATCAACAGGCTTCGAACGATCCGTATTACACAGGAGGATCGCTATGGGGGATGTACGGTGACGGAACCTCTCCCCGAAACCAGTACGGCAGTCAGGCCGGCGAAGCGTGGGCAGCCGGGCACACGGGCAGTTCCGCTATCTGCGTCGGGGTGATCGATACCGGGATTGACGCCAGCCACCCCGACCTGGCCGCCAATATCTGGACGAATCCGAACGATCCGGTAGATGGGTACGATAACGATGCCAACGGCTATGTGGACGATAACCATGGCTGGGATTTTTATCACAATGATAATACCATCTACGACCCGGGTGATGGCGACGAACATGGCACTCACGTTGCGGGCACTATCGGAGGAAAGGGCGGGAACGGCGCAGGCGTTGCCGGGGTCAACTGGAGCGTGACCATTATCTCCGCCAAGTTTCTTGGCCCCGACGGCGGCTATGTCTCCGACGCGGTGAAGGCACTGGATTACCTCACCGATCTCAAGAAAAGGCATGCCCTTCCCATCGTCGCCACCAACAACTCCTGGGGCGGGGGCGGCTACTCCCAGGCGCTGCATGGTGCCATTATCCGGGCTGCCAAACAGGGAATCCTGTTCGTGGCGGCTGCGGGAAATTCGGGCGTCAATAACGACAGGCGTGCGAGCTATCCCAGCAACTACAATACGTTACAGGGTACCAGCACCGAGTCAGCCGCAAGTTATGACGCTGTAATCGCTGTGGCGGCTATCGATAAGAACGGAAACAGACCGTGGTGGTCCAGCTATGGGCCGAAAACTGTCGATCTGGGCGCGCCCGGGGTATCGATAGTTTCTACTACACCCGGCAACACCTACAGTTCCTTTAGCGGAACGTCGATGGCTACCCCGTATGTTACGGGGGGCATTGCTCTGTATGCTTCGACACATCCCGGCACAAGCGCAGCAGCCATCAGGAAAGCCATCCTCGACAGGGTAGTTTACACTTCTTCCCTCAACAGGAAGACGGTGACCAACGGCAGGTTGAACGTCGGCGCGTTCTAAAAGCGCAAGGGTTCTGGCGCATTACTGCAAAAATCGGGCGCTGCCCTGAAATACAGGGCAGCGCCCGAAATGTCTGTCGACGATCTCCTCCAGTCAGTAAACAAAGACACGAAATCCTCTCTTCCCAGGATACCCGGCTCTTCGTACGGGGATCCACCGAGCCCCCTATTGCATGCACCCCAGCAGGAGAACTTCCACGGGCGGCGAAGAAACCACTTTATGCAAGGCGGCCCGTCCGCCCTTTGGAAGGGAGATCCGATCATAATGCTTACGGCTCAGGATATCGCCATCCTCCGCCCCCTGACGGCCCGGGTGGCTCAGATCGCGTCGCTGCCGGTTCAAGAGGAAAAGCGGCGGCTCTGGCGCGCCCTCAATGCGCTTCGGCCCGTCCGGCCTATGGTCATGATCGATCAGGTTTGCTGGAACGAAATGAACCGGGGAGAGGATCTGGCCCTGCTCTGCTCCGACCCCGAGTGCCGGGGCTATGAAGATTACCTCCGGCGCACCCTCTGCCAGTGGGATCACTTCCCGGTCGATATGGTCGTCGAGCCGTTCGTGCGGGTCCCCATGGCGATTCAGAACACCGGGTTCGGCGTCCAGGTGCAGGAAGAGATCGCGGTGACCGATCCCACCAACGGGGTAGTGGGCCACCGCTTCATCAATCAGTTCCAGGCCGAGGAAGACCTGGAGAAAATCCGTATTCCTCGTATCTGCCACGACGCCGAGGAGACAGCACGGCGGGTGGCGGTGGCGCACGAGATATTCGACGGCCTGCTGGAGGTGCGGATCGAAGGCGCGGACCCGTACCTGTCGCTCTGGGATCCCATCAGCACATGGATGGGCGTGCAGGATACCCTTTACGCCCTGATCGACCGGCCCGACTACATGCACCGGCTGGTAGGCCGTATGACCGAAGGCTATCTCAGCATGCTGGACCAGCTCGAAAGCCAGGGGCTGCTCTGCGGCCCGCAGAGCTTGATCCACTGCACCGGCGCTTATATCGATGAACTTCCCTCGCCCGGCTACGACCCGGCCCGGCCCCGCACCCGGGACCTGTGGATGTTCGGGCTGGCTCAGATGTTCTCCACCGCTTCCCCGGCGATGTTCGAGGAGTTCGAGGTGAACTATGCCCGCCCGATCTGCGAGCGGTTCGGCCTGGTCTACTACGGTTGCTGCGACCCGCTGGACGACAGGATGGACGAGGTGCGCCGCATCCCCCATGTCCGCAAGGTCTCCATGAGCCCGTGGGTCAACGAGGAGCGCGGGGCTTCCGAGATCAGGGGAGATTTCGTCTATTCGCGTAAACCGAACCCCGCCCTGCTGGCCTGGGACGACTTCAACCTCACCGTCGTGCGCGAGGAACTGGAGCGCACCCGGGATATCTGCGAGCGGCGCGGCTGTCCTCTGGAGTTCATCCTGAAAGATATCAGCACCGTCCGCTACGAGCCTGAACGCCTGGATGCCTGGGCGAAAACCGCCATGGAGGTTGTCGGCGGGTAAAAGGTCAGCCCCCCTCCGGAAAGAGGTCGCTGACTTTCAGGCTCAGGGTGCGCTGCGGCCTGCCGGGCCGTTCGTAGAGGGTCAGGCGGCCTTCCCTGCAGGCAAGCCGGGCCACGCCGCGGTAATCGCCGGGGACATTCAGGAGGAAGCAGGCGAATGTCTTCGTGACGGTCTGGCCGGCATCGAGGTAGCCGTAGAGGGACAGGCCGAAAAGGCGGCCTGTGGCTGTCAGAACTGGAAACGGCTGGTGCATGCCCGTCGTGCCGAATTCAAGCCCGCGGGCCAGCGGCCTGCCCCGGTCAGCGGCCCGCCATATATTCAGCCAGGGGTAGTCCGCCGTTTTCCAGACATAGCCGATCAGCAGGCCCCGCGCGGGATTCGAGGCGACGACCCAGCCCAAAGGCCCTTTGACAGCGAAGGATGCCAGGGCCGGTTCCGGATCGCTTTTCAGGAAGCGCAGGTTCACCTTACGGCCTGCCCTGACCGCCAGGGGCCAAGATGCGGCGGATTTGCGGGGGTCGGCCTGCGGGCTGTTCTGCACGAAACCGCGGCCCGCGCCGGCATCGACGAGGGTGCGCTCATCCAGAAACGGCGGGCCAATCGTGGGATGCTGCACCATATTGAACAGGCGGCCCAAGGGGTTCGCGTTGGTCACCGATTCGGTAACGACAAACACCGGGCTGGTTGTGGAGAGAGCGATCCGGCGCTGCACTTTCAGGCCCGCCAGCGGCAGGGCGGCGGACATCTCCGCCCGGATATGCCCTTTCACCTCGACAGGGACGCCAAGCGCCTGCCACATGACATTGGCCGCCTCGCCGTGAAAGGGCATCCCGTTTTTGGCTTCGGCTTCTGTCGGCGCGCCCCAGCGGTCCAGGCAGAGGAAATGCCCCATCGGGCGCGGCTCCGGTGAGGGACCGGTGTCCTCGACGCGAAAAGGGTTCAGCCCCTGCCCGTTCAGGTGAAAGTCCGCGAACGATCCCCCGCCTATATCCACCGTCAATTGAGCGGCCTTTCCGTCCAGCACCAATATGCGGCGGCCCTGGGAGTGCGCCCGCGCCATACACAACACACACCCGATCACGCACAGCAGCGCCACCTGCCTGCCTCGACTCATGAGACCACCTCTCCTTTCACAGCTTTCCTTTTGACCGCTGACGATGTTTTTTCCTCAGGCTCAGCCGATCACTTTCAGCCGGAGCAGCGCATCTTCCCATCCCGGAGGCGAAGAGGGAAATACGTGCGTGCCCGGCTCATCCAGAATACCGACCGGAAGGCTCTCCCCGGTACTCGGGTCGATCCAGTCGGTGCTGAGCGGCCCTGCGGCCCGCTGTTCCAGGCGGAGGGCGACCGGGGAGGGTTCGGCCAGGTAGACGAGAAACCACCACCCCTCCGGGTGAGAGGCGGCTAGTTGACGGATCGGGCTGCCCTTATCCAGGGTTACAGCGAGAAGAGCAGGGGCCGGAACGAGCCGCCACCATTCCGGAAGACCCTGGAAGACCCGTTTCAAAATGCCCATTTGGACGGCCCCCGGCGCATCCAGGGCAGCCCGCCAGTCAGGGCGCATCCGCCAGCTATCGTTGTGGCCGTAGCCGTAATGCCCGCCGGTCATGTAGGAGTAATAAGCCTGGCGGCGCACCCAGAGGGGCGTCACATCAAAGCCGTATTCCTCGCCCGCCTCGTATGCCCCTTCCGCCATCACCACCGGCCTGACCGGCTCTGAAGCGTAGAGTTCGGAGACCATCGGGGCGATCAGGGATACATCCCTCCAGGTCTGGATCGCGTGAATGTCCAGCCAGTCCTCTTCCCGGAGGAATCCGGACGAAGCGGGAGAGGGATCCGGGTGGCATGTGATGAGTACCGGCCCGGAGGCTCCTTCGCGAAGCCCTGCCGCAAGCTCGCGAAGGACGGGTATCTCGAATGATTGCGCTTCCGGGCAGAGCGACCAGATCACATGTGGCTGATCCCCGTAGCGCCGCGCCAGCCAGCGCGCCCATAAGCGGGCGTTCTCCGGAGTGATGCTCTTGCGGTTAAGCTGGTGGTAGACGGTCAGAACGACGGCGATGTCGGCCTTCCGGGCAGCCTCCAGCACCTTGTCCGCATGGCGAAAATAGGCCTCGTTGGGCTGGAGCGGGTCTCCTCCGATCCAGGGGAGTTCTCCGTAAAGATTGGGGAGCATGCCGTCTCCCACCCCCAGCAGCATGGCCTGGGCGAAGGTAAATCCATGGGCGCGGGACCGCTCCAGAATGGCGCTCGCCTCGCTCAAAGAATGGTCGCGAAATATCTGCCACTGGGTCGTGCCGAGCCAGAACACAGGCTCTCCGGCGCTGTCTATGAAATAGCGCCGGTTATCGCTGAGCCGGACCGGAAAGGCGATAGGCCGATCAGGAAGGGGTGCGGATTCGGGCATCGGGACCTCCTCTGCGTCATAACGCCGTGGCCGTTTGAATTCATGTTCAACGGACAGTTTCCCGGATTTTTCTCCGGGGCCGGACATTCTCCTTCATTGACAGGACTTTCGCTTGAATGTCATTGCGAGGAGCGATAGCGACGAAGCAATCTCCAGACTCTCGCTCACGAACAGAGCCTTCTCATGCATTTGGAAGGCCGGAGATTGCCGCCAAGCTAAAGCTCCTCGCAATGAGATCAATGCGGTATGCTGTCACTCAAGCGAAAGCCCTGAATAAGAAGGAATTATCGATCCGGCCTATAATAGCGTTCGGGACGCCTGCGCCGGATACCCCTTTTTCGCTGTCGAGGGCGCGGCAAGCCTGAATGGCTGGAGACAATGACGCAGAACTTGCATTCCACACCAGGGAGAGAGAAGGCCATGAGACAAATGCTGATTCCCATCCTGATCGCCGGAACGGCGGTCAGCGCCGCCGCGGACCGCTTCGTGATTTGCGAGGGCGGGCGCGCCCGGGCCGCGATTGTGGTGGCGAAGGACGCCACCGAGCCGATGCGTATCGGGGCCTCCGAGATCCGTAAGCACATCGAGATGATAAGCGGCGCGCAACTGCCTGTCATCGAGGCTGAGAACGCGCAGAAACCGGCGATCCCCAAAGGGTATCGCGGGATGATCGTGATTTCCAATCGGGAAACGGATCCTCAGACGAAGCAGGCTATCGCCTTCCGGTCGGAAGAGTACACGATCCGGACGGTGCCGGGCGCACCTTACCAGATCCGGATTTCGGGAGACGGCAAGCGCGGCGCTCTGTACGGCTGCTACACCTTCCTTGAAGACGCGCTGGGCTGCCGGTGGTATACGCCGGCCATCACGAAGGCTCCTCGTAAGAAAACGGTCGAGGTGCAGTCCCTCTGGATCCGCCAGAAACCGGATTTCGAATACAGAGAGCCGTTTTTCCAGGAAGCCTTCGACAAGATGTGGGCCGTTCGCAACAAGACCAACGGCAACACCCAGCAGTTGGACGATTCCGTGGGAGGCAAGATCACCTATGGCCGGTTCGTCCATACCTTCGACGAACTGGTGCCCCAGAGCTATTTCGCCGAACATCCCGAATACTTTTCGCTTATCAACGGGAAGAGAATGGAGGGCTATGCCCAGCTATGCCTGACCAATCCGGACGTTTTGAAGATCAGCATCGCCAAGGTCAGGGAATGGCTGAAAAACGATCCGAAGTCCACCATCTTTTCCGTGTCCCAGAACGATACCGGGTATCCGTGCGAGTGCGAGAACTGCTCCGCTGTCGTCAAAGAAGAGGGTGCGCAGTCCGGCCCCATCCTGAGATTCGTCAATGCCGTTGCGGACGATATCGCCAAAGATTACCCGCATGTGCTGATCGATACCCTGGCCTATGCCTATTCGGAGGCCCCTCCGAAATTCGTCAAGCCCCTGCCCAATGTCCGGGTGCGGATGTGCCCCATCTCCAACTGTGTCGGCCACCCGATGGACCGGTGCGAGCGAAACGAGAAACCCTACCAGAATCTTCTCACCTGGTCCCGCATCACCGACCAGTTGTATATCTGGCACTATTCCACCGATTTCGCCAACTATCTGATGCCCCTGCCGAGCCTGGACGATATCGCGACCAGCATCCCGATCTACAAGAAATCGGGTGCGGTCGGGTTGTTCTATCAGGGTTCTTACCAGTCTCCGGGCGGCGCTCTGGCGGAACTGAAATCCTATCTCTGCGCCAAACTGATGTGGGACGCCTCCCAGAATCCGAAAGCCATCGTCAGCGACTATCTGAAAGGGGTCTACGGCAAAGCCGCCCCGGTGATGCAGGTGTGGCTCGACTTGCTCCATTCCGAGATCAGGAAAAGCCCCAAAAATCACGCCTTCATCTATGACTCTCCCCGGAACGTGTATCTGACGGATGACGTGGTTTCCGGCTCCTATAAACTGCTCGATCAGGCGTCCGTAGCGGCGGCGAGCGATGCCGACGCCCTGAGGGAGATCGAAAAGGCCCGGATGTGGATGCGGTATGTTTCACTGACCCGCCGGCCCATCCAGTACCGCATTGTCGGCAATGAATATCAGGCGGTCTCGGACAGCGCGGGTTCCGACCTTCAGGAGAAGTTCGCCCGGAACCTGTCCGAATTCCGGGTGACGCACCTCCGCGAGGGCAGCACCGATATCGAGGGTTTCATGAAGTCCCTGGATCACAAAGAGGGATTCCGGGCCTATATTCTGGAAAACGACACCCTGAAAGTCGATATCGTGCCCGGAATCGGGGGCCGCATCGTCGGCATGACGATCAAGAAAAACAACGCCAATATCTTCAAGGAAGCCAGCAGCGGACTGAGCCTCGCCAGCGGGGGATACGAGGAATACTTCAACTATGAATACAAGGGCAAGGGCTATTCGGAAACCTATGAGGTGGACGAGGCCCGGACGACCTCAAGCTCTGTGGCGATGAAGCTGGAACCGTATAGTGGCATCGGCGCTACCCGCACCATCAGCCTGAGCGATCAAACCGTCACCATTGCGACCTCGGTCACCAACAACGGGTCGGCCCCGTATGTCCTGAAAATGCGGACCCATCCGGAATTCGCCATCCCGGAACAGGCCAAACCCACCTGTTCGTTTGTGGACATCTCCGGTAAATCGGTCAGCCAACCGTTCACGGAGGGCGAGGAGAACAGGTTCTTCAGTGGCCGCGATCTACCCAACGGCAAATGGACGGTCGACCTGGGCAGTTATTCCGTCACCAATCTGTTCGACCCGGGACAGGTGAGCCAGGCCCTGCTGAATGACACCACAGCAGGCAGTCGGTTCAACCTGGAACTCTATTCCACCGAAGTGACCGTCAACCCGGGCGAAACCGTCACCTTCACGAACTCGATTCAGGTCCAGTGGCCGTAGCAGCCCCGCTTCCCGTCCCGGAGGGTGGGCTGAAACGCGCTGCCGCGCTTTCAGCCCACCCTGGGAAGCCAGCCACTCGCCGGCACGCTACGGCCACTGGCTGACCGCATTCGGGGAGGGGCGCAGGCCGTAGCCGTGCCCGTCCGTCGGGTAGCCGTGCAGTTCGGCGGGTACGCCCGCTTCCTTGAGGGCGCGGGCGTAGGTGAATACATTGCCCACCCCGATAGGATCATCCATCGTCATTGTCAGAAAGGCCGGGGGCGTCTTCTCATTGACCCGGGTCTCGGGCGACAGGCGCGAAGGGTCTTTTTCGTCGATGAGATAAGCCGGGTAGATCAGCACGGTGAAATCGGGCCGGCAGCTTTCCCTGTCCACCTCATCGACGGGAGGGTATGTCCGGGCATCATAGTTGGTCGAAAGAGCGGTGGAAAGGTGGCCGCCTGCCGAGAAGCCCAGGATGCCGATGCGCTTCGGATCAATACCCCACTCCCCGGCCCGTCGCCGGACTATCCCGAGCGCCCGCTGCGCGTCTTGTAGAGGCGGCACGTGCCTCGGCAGCCCGGTGTGAGCCGGCGCCCGGTACTTGAGTAGCACGGCGGTCACTCCGATAGAGTTAAGCCACTTGCAGACCTCGGTTCCCTCCAGATTCATGGCGAGGATCTGATAGCCCCCACCCGGGCAGACGACGACCGCCGCCCCATATCTTTGCCCGGGGCCGGGCGGTAGACCGTAATGGCCGGGCGCGAAGCATGGCTCAGCCGGACCACGTATTTTTTTTGCGGGAACCCGTGGGGCCGGCGGGGCGGCACCCCTTTCCTCGCCGATATCTCCCTTGTCGCCCGGGGCCGCGCCCGGCCAGAGCGGAATCGCTTCCGGCGCGGCGCTCGCAGAAGAGGCTGCCATTGCCAGGCAGCCGCCCGCCGCCAGCAGACAGGCTATCCATGAGTTCATCGTTTTTCCTCCGTGCCGGGCCGGGCGGCCCGGAGATGCGCCTTTCACTTTCTCCAGATGCAGCGGTAACTGAACCGGCGGTTCGGGGCAGTGTCCCCGGCGACGCACAGGGAGATCGGATCTTTGAGGGCCGCCGGGTTGTCGCTCCACTTGAAATCGAATGAAAGCGCCGGGCCGGGCAAACCCAGGCGCTTGCGCGGCGCGGCCAGTTCCAGGGCCTTGCCCGAATACCGATATGGCAGCCGCGCCACCTCCACCCAGGGGCCGCCCGGAGCGTTCGGGGAGTAGCGCCTCAGCGGGGTGGTTGCGGCTCCCATGCCCGGGCCGTTGATGAGGTAGTCGAAGCCGTACCATCCGGTTTTGGGGTTCCGGTCGGCGTCGATCAAAAGGAGCATCCAGTTCGGGCCGGTGTGCGGGGTCAGGGCCGCCCGCGTCTCCACTTCAAAGTAAATTTTATCCCGGTCTACAGCGACCCTGGCGGTTACGATATCGTTGCGGCCCGAATTATCCTTGTAATGCAATCCCCCGTAGCCCTTGGCGTCCCGGTGGAAGGTGTCGCCGGCCGTATCCCGGTATTCCACCCTGACGCCTTTCCAGTCGGAGAAATCCCCGTCGATGCGAATCGGGCGCTGGCCCCGCAAGACCGGGATAGGGCGGACGCCTTTGTAGCGGCGTATGTTCAGGGCCATCTGCATATAATAGTTATCGGTGTATCCGCCCCTCATCGGCTGGATGGCGCGGTTGAACTCGGCGTTGTACTGGTCCACAAAAAAGTAGGGATTGTCCCGGCGCATAAAGCCGGTGGTCTTGCCGCCCGGCGGGGAGTATTTGCCTGCGGTCCACTCGTTCCAGTCGTTGAGATAGAGAAACTGCGGGTCGGCCCGGAGCGCCTCGTCCCATCGCTGCTGGAAGTAGATGCCGTAGCCTTCGGGATGCGCCACTGTCTTCCCCAGCCAGGGCACATAGGTCGGCAGGGGGAGGTCGTATTCGTTCAGGGGCGGTTCGCCCTTTTCCGCGGCCCAGGATTTTCCCGTGAGGCTCGACGGGTGCTGGGCGGGCGTGACCGCCGCCTCTTCCCGCCTGCCCCGGTGGGTGGAAAGGCGCTCCTCCGGCTTCAACGCCTGCACCCGCTTGTCCCCCATATCGTATCCGAAGCTCCAATTGTCCTCGGTGCCGATGAACCGCTTCCCGGCCCACTCGTAGTACCCCCACCACATCGTTCTCAAGGTGAAGAAACGCTTCACTTCCTTCGTATAATCCTTGTAATACTCTTCAGTATAATCGGGGTCGCCGTAGTGGGGATTTTGGGGGTCTGTCCGGGCGGCTGGATCGTAATGGGGGTTGGGGTTCTGCGGCCCCGTTCCGTTGGCATCGACGGAAGGCATTCCGTTATAAAGCAGGAGCGGTTTGCCGTCCCAATAGAACCAGAGGTCTCTGTATTTGCCCGCCTTGTAGATCCGGTCGTATAAATCCTGAACGACCGTGATCACCGGCCCGTTGAACGCCCAGAAACAGAACCGGGGCGCTTCGTTGCCTTCGGCGCGCATCTTCAGCATCACGGAAAAGACGGCATCCCATTCTTCCCAGTAGCGCACCGCGTTGGTGACATCCATCACCAGCACATCCACGCCCGCATCAGAGAGCATGGATATATCCCGGCGGATAACATACTCATCCTTGCTCAGAAAATAGCCCGCCTCCGGCTCGCCCCAATGGTAGGAGCCTTCCGTCCACAGGGGATGCCGGGCATCGAGGCGTGCTTTGGGGTCGGCAGCCAGCACGCGGGTCACATCGGCGGCATACGGGCTTTTGAGGGTGGCAAGAGGGTCGCTGTGCCATGTGATGTAAAAAATGCCCACCACGCGGCGCTGTCCCTTTTTGACCGGGCCGGCCTTCGAGGCGTCCGGCATCACCCGCCCGAGGGCATCCCATCCCACCCATGTATCGGGGAAAATATCCCTGTAGCGAGCATGGGACTGCTGATTGCCCGCTGCGGCGCAGGCGAAACAGAGCAAGAAAACCAGAAAGCATGATTTCATCGGGTTCTCCCAATTCCCAAGGAGTGTGTTCATATCTGATCTGAATGGGCATCATCAATCGATGCCGTCTGCGAGGAGCGTAAGCGACGAAGCAATCTCCAGGGTAGCGCCAACGGGCAGAGTCTTCTCGTGCATCTGTTACGCTGGAGATTGCCGTGTCGCTTCGCTCCTCGCAGACGGCATCGACTTTACTGCGGCTTGGTTGTGTTACGTCGGAGATGGCCGCCAATCTTAATCTCCTTGCGAGAGCATCTGGAAGAAGGCTGCGTTGTCTTGCTGCTTGCGGGCTGAATAGATAAGTCTATCATTCCTCAGGCGAAATCCCTATTTTTGTATCCTCACCGCCAGAAGCTGACCGCCTCCGCCCGGAAGATGCAGGCGCAGCAGGCTCCCTTTCACCGCTTGCTTTTTCCGGCCTTCGAGGATGTCGATGCTTTTGACGGAATCGGCGAAGCGCACCTCCACATCCCGATCACCGACCGCGCCGTAGGGCTTGTCCACGCGCTTGTCCACCACCATCACCAGGGTTTGCTTCCCTTTGGTGAGGACGCCTGCCAGAAGGCCATCGCTCATCGATTCGATAAGATGGCCCGGCCCGGGCTGCGATGCGCCCCGGGGCTGCCAGCCGGTGTGAAAGACCTGAACGGCATCGCTGCCCATGAGCTTCCGGCCCCAAGCCGCCGCCCGCAGGTTGGCGGTCCGGGCGTCCCGGTAGATCGGCTTGAGGGTTTGCCGGACTTCGGCTTCGGTGTCGCCGCCTTTTTTGCCTTCCGGGCCGGTCGTCAGGCCGTTGCCCCGGTAGGTGAAATACCAGATGCCCTGAGCGCCGTAGGCGATGGAGGAATAGACCTGGAAGCGGGTCAGGGAGTCGCTCTCGATATTCATCACATTGAACATCGGCCAGGCGATCAGGCCGTACTGCTGGCAACTGGCGCGGAGATTTTCGAGCTGGTCGCAATACATCTGCGCCTGGCGGGACGCCGGTTCGCCGCTGTTGTAGAGAGTGGGATACATCTGCGGGTTCATGATGGGATTTCCGCCCTTTACCAGATTTTCGCCGCTGACCCAGCCGCAGACCCAGGGGAAAAGGTGAGGGGCGTTCCGGTGCAGGAAGGCGGTGTTTTGCAGCAGGGTCGGCGACAGGGACCCCTGATCGTCCCCCAGGCAAAAACCCGCCAGGGCCGGGTGCTTGCCGAACCGACGGTAAAGCCACTCGAATTCTGCCGGGGAGGCGTTGTGATGACTGGGTTCATCGCTGGCCGTCCCGAGTCCGCCCCAGGGCTTGCCGTTTTCCGTATAGGTGTCGATCATCGCCATCAGGCCGTGCTTTCGCGCCAGATCGAGCTGCCGGGCGACATCCTCCGGCAGGGCATACCGGCCCTCCGACATATAGCGGCCCACCATAACCACATTGAAGCCCGCCTCCCGGTAGATTTTCAACTCGGCGTCCGTATCGTCCGGCCCCAGCCAGGCCCCGATCACGAAATCCTTGAGCTTGAAATTCCAGCCCTGAAGGGCGTTCGGGCGCGGCTGAGCCGAGACTGCCAGGGCTGCGGCCATGAGTTGGATCATAACCAGGCCGGTCTTCATGAGGGATAAAATACTGATGCGGCGGTGTGTCATTTGGTCGCCTCCAGGATTGATCCGATTCTCTATTAATTTCCCGAGTACTCAACAGGATACGGACATTCTATTGTCCGCGGAATTGATGGGACTACGATTCGGTGAGGGGAGGCGGTGTTCCTTTGCCATAGGTCATCAAAAGCAAGCCGCCGCCTCTTTTACAGAGAGACGGCAGCTTGCTTCGTTGATGCGTTGTAAAGCCTGGCATTATTCGGTCGCTTTGATTTGATCGAGCTTATAGATATCTGAATAAATCCCCGGTAGCGATGTGTTCGATAGGCACTGCCGGAAAATGTTCCCGCAGCAGGCGGGCAAGCCCCTCCATTCCGTCAGGGCTGTCCTCACGGCGCTGGCCGGGATCGAGGCCTCACAAAAACTCATCGAAATCCTGTACGATCATCATATCCTCTCTTTTGCTGAGGTCATACGCAATTGTTATCCGACTGGCTTATTCACTTACCACCCAGTAAGGCGTCAAGCTATAGTCGTTGGTGTCGTCCGCCTGCATAACGCGCTCCAGATCCTTATGTTTGCTAAATGGTTCCAGTTCGAGTCGTCTCCTCTCGCCCACGTGGATTCGGGCTGCGGGCATCAGCTTGTTGTCTCGCATTCCCCAATGGATCGCCAGAATCTCTGGCTTATCGTAAGATCCTTGCTCTACATTCACCACCTTATATTTGATAGCCGTCAGGCATTCGGTATAAGGAGCCTGACCCGGCTCCGGCACCTTGGAGACAACCAAAGCCTCCCCGGCCACAACCAATGGGGCGTTGCCGGAAGAGGCAGCGGGCTTTGGAGCATTGGTTGCCTTGGGGCTTTCGACAGGCGCAGTCTCCGAGGAACGTGAGCATCCTGACAGCCATAGGGCTGACAGAACGACAATAGCCGTCAGAAAAGCGAAACGGTTAGTGAGTGAATTCATGGTGGCAAAAACCTTTCAATTTATGAAATTGCAGCGTGAACTATATGCAGACGACCATCTATAGGGAGGCCCATCGAGTCTCCCTACGCCATCTAAGATGGCCTGTGCGCCGGAAAAGGAAGTAATTTCCAGTCGCCTCCCAGGAGGTCTCGCATGGCGAATTCCCAGATAACGAGCCGCTTGCCGGCCAGCCGCTCTTCACCCCGAGCCAGCTCCTGAGTCAGCCTCTGGCGGGCCGCATACGAGCCGCCTGCGTTCAACACAATGCAGTCCAGAGAGCGTTCGAGGGCTGCGCTGATGTGTTCGGCAAAGCCGCCCGAATTGCCCCAGCCCATCTCGGGCAGGGAGTATATGTTGCTGAAGCTGTCCCCCAGCAGGAGAATCGGAGCGTCTTTTTGTGGCTGCCAGGACGCGCCTGCCGGGGTCCGAACTTGCGTTATCTCCACACGCTGCCGTTGATATAGAGATTGCTCGGCAGGGAGTTTAAGCATGACGGCCACATCGCCCAGATTATCCACCTGTGCGCTACGACGCTTGTAAGCAATAGCGGAACCAGATGGCAGAAGGCCGCGCCGCCGGATATAGCGGGACAACCCGGCGGCAGCGGTTTCCATGGCCTCCGGCGTCCAATGCGTATCGGTCTCCAGATATTGCGCCCGTCCCGTCCGGGAGGCTTCCCCGGCAATATCCTGGGACGGGTCGTAAACCAGGATACCTGCATCAGCCAGCGTGTCCAGAAGCTTCTGGTAGGAGGGGTTCTGGAGCGGGGCCTGCGGCGTCTCATATCGTATCGATAGTTTTTCCGGATGAATCATCGGCTTGGCGGGAACCGGGACCACTACCAGCGCGATCCCGCGGGCGGACAATTCCTTATGAAAGCGAACGATGGCTTTTACGGGGTCCGGTTGGATCGGAGCGCCTCCCTCGCCGGAGCCGGCCCGTTTTCGGAGGCTTGATGGGTCGAGAAAGCCCGGCCCGGTGAGGTAATCCACATCCGGACGGTACGTCAGCCACCCGTCGCGCCCGCAGTAGGCTTGTTCGTTCCCAGCCCCTAGCAATGCAGTGAGGCCGTATTGCATCCGAGGCAAGAGCCATGCGGAGACGACGGACCGCTCTTCCAGTGTATTCTCATAGTCACGGATTTCCTCAACGGAGGGCAGGATGCGAAGAATATCCTGCGGGGCATGAACCGCACCCATCCGTTCCATGGACGGCAGAAGACGGAAAACGTCATAACATTGCGGCAGCAGCGAGTCGGCTGGAAGGCTTGGAACAGCAGAACGGCGTGCGGCCATTCCCTTCGCGATATCGGCCATATGCTGGGCACAGGGCGTGGCGAGAATGGTCAGCAGGAACCCCAGACAGAGCGTCCAGGAGATCGCCGGAGTGATCGCGGTGCGCTTGAGCGCCCGTTCCGCTTCTTCCTCCCTTGTCAAAGGCGGCTCGGTTTGCCGTGGGGTTTCGATTGTAGTTGTTTCTCCCATTATTTTTTACCGGGGAACCCAAACGCTTCCCGCCTTCTTAGAAAATGAAATAGATGAACGGATTGTATTCCTGGGTCGCCAGCACGGCCAGGGAGAGCCAGAACATCGGCAGGCAGATCGCCGCTTTGCGCCATGTCAGGCGCTGCGTCCACTCCCATGTATCCCGGCAGACCCACACGACTATAACCGCCGCGCCCATAGAAAGCAAGTAATAGGGCTGGTAGAGGATGCCTCCTAAAAGGTCGGCTCCCGGCTGCGCGTGGCCCAGGCCGGCCATGCTGCCCAGATAGGCGACTGCGGAGTGCAGGTCTTGCGCCCGGAAAAAGATCCAGGAGACCAGCACCACCAGGAAGGTAAACGCGATCCGCATAGCTCTGGGCAGGGCGTGATAGGCGCTGTTTCGGCCCCGCGCGCGCTCCACGGCCAGCATCCCACCGTGCAAAGCGCCCCAGAGGACATAGTTCCAGGCGGCTCCGTGCCACAGGCCCCCCAGCAGCATCGTGAGGAAAAGGTTGACATAGGTGCGGGCCTTTCCTTTCCGGTTGCCGCCCAGCGGGATATAAAGATACTCCCGCAGCCAGGTGGACAGGGAGATATGCCAGCGCCGCCAGAATTCGGTGACCGATTCCGACAGATAGGGCCGGTCGAAGTTGCGGGCGAAGGCAAAGCCCAGCATCAGGCCCAGCCCGATAGCCATATCGGAATAGCCGCTGAAATCGAAATATATCTGGAAGGCGTAGGCGACCGCGCCGTACCAGGCGTCCAGCGTTCCCACGGAGCCTGCCCCGAAGGTGAGGTCGGCCAGCTTGCCACAGGGGTTGGCGAGCAGTATCTTTTTGCCCATGCCCAGGGAGAAGAAAGCCACGCCCCGGGCAAACTTGTCCGCGGTCAGCGTGCGACGTTCCAACTGCTCGGCCAGATAGGAAAACTTCAGGATCGGCCCGGCCACCAGGTGCGGAAACATCGAGACGAAGCAGGAGAAGTCCACGAAATTTCGCATGGCGCGGGCGTCACCCCGGTAGACATCGATGATGTAGCTGAGGGATTGGAAGGTATAGAAGCTGATCCCCAGCGGGAGCGCGACCTGGAAGAATCTTTCCCAGCGCAGGTGGCCCAGCCCCAGAAGGGCCATCAGATCGTTGTAGCTCTCCACCCCGAAGTTGAAGTACTTGAAGAAACCCAGCATCGTCAGGTTGGAGACGACCGAGGCAATGACCGCCTGGCGCTGCACCCGGGATCGGGGCCCTTTGTCCAGCGTTTCGACCGGCCCCTTGCCGAGCCGCCAGACGCGCCAGGAGTCGGCCACGATAACCAGGCTTAGTAGCCAGTCCACAAAGGTCGTGGCGAACATCAGGAAGATGAATTTGGGGTTGGCCCACCCGTAGAAGATATAGCCCAGGATCGTCAGCGCCAGGTTCCGGGCGCGCTGGGGCGCGCGGTAGAGGCCGTAGTAGAGAAGAAGCGCCGCGGGCAGGAAGTAATAGATGAAGATGTGCGAGCTGAAAACCATCTCAGGGCACCTTCACCTTCTCCCAGGGTGCCCAGTAGTGGTAGAGATCACGGGCGGCCACCGTCCAGATCACCAGCTTCTTTTGCGCTAAGGCGGCTGCGCCTCGTCTGGACAATTGGGCGCGGATGCGGGGGCCGCTCCCGTGTGCCATGATCAGGTCGATGGGCATTTTGAGTGCTTGCGCCAGGTGGGCGCTGAGGCCCGCGTGCCGGCAGTCTTCGAAGTGGTAGACGCCGCAAAAGCTATCTCCCAGCATCACCACCGGGCTGTTGGGGTCGTCTTCGTAGAGCTTGCCGCCCGGGCCGACCACCTGCTGCGCCGAAAGCCTCATTGGGCGGTAGCGCATCTTCTCGCTGTCGGGAAGCATTCCCCGGATGTCCCCGGCGCGGATCGAGGCGGCAGGGCGGAGGCGGTAGGTGACCGGCGCGGGCCGCGCCTTAGCCAGCCAGGGATAGCGCCGGACGCGCTCTGCGATCAGCCGGGCTGCCAGGCGAACGCCCCGGTTCGTCCAGTGGGTATCCTGGGGCATGTACAGCGGCTCCCCGGACCCGTTGCGAGCATCGAGAAAGGCGGGCAGCAGGTCCACCGATTCCACTCCGGCGCGCGCCAGGTCCAAGAGCAATTTGCGCGTATAGGGAACCACATAAGGCTTCCCGCCGGCAGGGGCTTTGGCAGAAAGCTTCTCCGGATAAACCTCCGGCTTGGCCGGGATAACCACCAGCAGCAGGTCGATCTCTTTGCGCTTCAATTGACGGTGGTAGTCTACAATGGCGGGATAGGGGTCGCGGCCATCGGGCTGCCGGCGCAGGTCGCCGGCCAGGAGATATTCCAGCGAGCCCCGGAAGAAGAGAAAACCGTCCCGGCCGATCAATCCTTTGATCTCGGCAGGTCTGGCCGCAAGCTGCCGGCGCACGTCCTCGCGGAAAGCCGAGAGCTGCCCGGCCCAGCCTTCCCACCGGCCGCCGCCCCATCGCTGCATCTCGCTTTGCCGGCGCGCGATATCGGCCTGCAAGGATGGGGCGGCGGCTACAGCGGCGGTCAGGAGGAGTGTCGTCAAAGAAATGAGCGGAAGCGCATACCGTCGTTTTGTCATGATCATGAAGCCTCTCACTTTCCGACCCACAAAAACGGCCAGCGGTCGGTCTTCGGATGCCAGCTCAGGCGGAAAGGCTCGCCGACGGCTTTCATCTTCTCTAACGCCACCAGGAAGATCTCGTAGTCGCTGGTGTCGTGGTCGTGCTGGTTGGGGGATGCACCGTAGACCAGCCACCGCTGATCGGATGAAACCGTGGGGAAGTAGGTGTAGTTGAAGGGCTGGGTCGAAGGCTCACCGAGGATTTGCCACTCCTTGTCGCCAACGGGATCCCACACGCGGAAGTCCTTGGCGCTCTGCACCCAGTAGGCGTAGCGTCCATCCGCCGTCAGGCGAGATTCGCACCCGGCCATCGTTTTGATCGTTTTGCCCTGATCGAAAACGAAGTATTCATTGGCCTGTGGCGTTCGCATCTGCACGGCCTTCAGGTCGGCACCTACGGAGCCGATCACCCCGCGGCCCGGATCGGGCAATGGCACATCGCTGGCCTGCGATTCCTTGCCGGTCGCCCAGTCGTAGCGCCAGAGATGCGAGCCGCGCACAAAGAGGATACCTGTGCCGTCCGGCGACCAGTTGAGCGCCTCGCCATCGAAGAGCTTTCGAGGATAGCCTCCCGCCGCCGAAACCACCCAGGTTTGACCGGGAGCGCCTTTGCGCCCGTAGATGAAGAGAATGCGCTTGCCATCGGGCGAGACCCGGGGCCAGAGCGCCCCTTCCCAGGCCAAGAGGTTGCCAGGGGCCGATAGGTGAGTCAGCTGGCGAAAGCCGGTGCCATCGGTGTTGATGCGGTAGAGTTCCCACGCCCCGCTTCGGTTGGATTCCCAGACCACGAACCCCTTCACTTGCTGCGCCAAGGCTTCCAGTTCGGATCGTGAGGATTCGACGGTGATGAGCGGCGTTTTACCGGGCGTGAGGCGCACCTGGTCGATATCGACCGTCACCCCGGCCCCGCCCGAGGCTGTTTTGAGAATGAAACCCAGGAATTTCGGCTCTCCGATCAGAAAATAAGTGCCGCCATCGATCCAGCCGCCAGCCTTCCGCCGCAGCAAGCCCTGCACCATCCGCCCTCGCTTGACCAGCCGCAGCGAGACATCGGTGGCGTCGCCTGGAGTTCTTGCATAGTCCGGCGTGCCCGCCGGCTCCATCCAGGCTTCAGGAGTCTTCGGAGCATCGGGCCGGTTAGTCGACTGGGCCGGCCCCCAGGTGAGAACTCGCGCATCGTTCTCGACCACCATCAGCCCGGCATGAAAGGTGCTGTCCGGGCCGAACTGCTGAAGCTGTATGCGGGCCTCCATATCCCAATCTCCGGCCGGGGCCGCCAGGCGAAGCTGGGGCGCTTCATCCACCGGAGCCGATCTGCTGCCATGATCGAAGCCCTGTGGGCGTTGGGGAGCAGTCATTCTCAGCCAGCCAGGGCGTTCCGTAAGGGAGCAGGTCGGCCCAGCGACCGGGGCGCGCCATGTCCAGCGGGGATGGAGTGTTTTTTGATTGAATTCCTCTTGGACGGCCTGCCCGCTTGCCGCCGGGAGGAGACAGCAAAAGGCGGCTCCTGCAAGCAGGAGGCGTTTCATTTTTTCTTCCTTTCTGCGCCGTTTTTGATGGAGGATCGAGGCGCGTCTATACGAGTGACCACGAAGACATTGTAGAGCGTGTTATCATGAGGCTTTCCTCGGATGATGGCGGTAGGATGCTGCAAAACGAACTTGCCCATCTCGGCGCGCACCTCCGGCTCGGTGGCGGCGTTCGGCCAGGGGCGGGCTTCGTTCGGCTTGAGAAGGAAGGTATAGAGCGATGGATACCAGGAGGAGGTGAGTTCGAAAAAGTAGGTGCCCAACTCTTTCTGGCTCAGCACCCGGCCCATGTAATCCTTGCGAATGCGACTCACCACTGCGGGCGTCACTGCGGCGGTATTCACACGGCCATAGACTTCCGGGCTGCCGTCCCCATCCGCGTCCGTGACGCCTTCGATGAAGTCGACCGCAGGCTGGAATTCCACTTCGGCCCATAACTCGGTTGTGCCTCCGGCAGCGGTGTGCAGATAGCCGGTGACCAGCCGTTGCAGGGGCCGCCCGGAGTCGGAGTTGTTCCACCGTTCGGCGCTCACCCGGGCGGCGGCAAGAAGGATCTTTTCGCTGGCGTCATAATTCCACAGGGCCAAATAGTCGAGAAGGGGGATCAGGGCCAGCGGAGACCGCTTCTCCGCCTCAGTGAGAGGCGTCTCAGCCAGACGCCCCTGGATCGTTCCCGGCGACAGCGCCCCGCCGAATGTCAGCCCGCTCATCCGGGGCCTTGTTGACGGGGAAGTCAGCGACTTGGCCTCGGTCACACGCATCAGGATGTTGCGGTCATAGGCGGCGAAGTCGAGCCGGGCGCGCGTGGGCCCGTCGATCAGGCGCAACATGACGCGGGAGCGCGAAGGGTCGTACCGAGGAGCCAAGGCCTTGCAGGCGGCAATGTCTCCGGAAGAGGGTGGCAGGGCCTTTGGCGGTGGAGGGGCAGCGGATAATGTTTTCCATACGAACAGCAGGGGTACTATCAAGATAAACTTTGCCGAAATCATATGGCAGCTATACCTCCTTTTCTGTCGTGCGAATAGTCATGGAGATATTTGATTTATCACTCTTTTGAAAAAAGGATTCATCATTCTTTTGGACGTGACGGCGGAATGAAAGGTTGCATCGAATAGGAATCCGCCAGACTGAAGGAGCCTGGCAGCCCGTCCTCGAAGGTAGGGGACATCCGGATCACTGTCATGTGCCCATTGGGGGAAAGAGAGGCTGTCATGCGCTGCTTATGGTCTGCCAGGCTGGCTCTGGTGTTGCTGCTGGGGTGCGCTCTAGCGGGATCGGCGTCGCCCGCAGGGCGCTCGCTGGAGGAGTTCGGCGATATCTCGACCCCGGAATCCGCCGCCGCGGCCCTCAAAGCCGGGGTCGCTGCGCTCGCGGCGGGAGGGGGCGGCATCCTGGAGATACCGGCCCATGCCCCGGAAGGGCTGGCGGTGGAGAATACTGTCCAGCAAAAGCCGGATGAGCCGACCGTGACGATTATCGATCACCGGAAAGGATATCTCAAAACCTATCTCCCGTCCATCGGGAAGCACCAGACAGGCGTATGGGCCGGTTCCCGGCTGGAGCGAAAGCTCAACCTGGGGCAAGTGAGCCTGCCTCACTGCGGCGTCTATTCCAATCAGGCCATCCAGAATTATATCGTTTCCGGGGCCTCCAGCTATATGCTGACTCTGACCGACCCGGTGCGCCCCGGGAAAGACGTGCGCTGCTATGTGGATACGATCCGGGGCATCTGGGTGGGGCAGTATCTGAACATCACCGGCGGCCCCATGAATTATTCAGAGCCGTACGACCGGATTACCGTGAAATCCATCGGGTGGGACAGGGAGCGGAGGAGGAACTACTTCACCGCCGATCTGGAGTACGAGCACCCGGTGGGAGCCATCGTCTACAACAAGCATGTGGTCAACGGGCTTCAGGTGGAGGGGTATTCCAATTGCGACAATCAGACGATGGAGCTTCAGGTCTCGCGCCGCCACTACGGCGTCGGGGACAGCTTTGTCATCAGCGGGACGATGAAATATATGAGCGATGTATTCTCCGGCTTCGGCGATGAGGGCGGCATCGTCCTGAACGCCGAGACCATCGGGGAGATCGACGGCTTCCACGCGGCGGTGGAGGCGGTCAATCCGGGCAGGGACGAGATCACCTATACCCCCGGGGTGACGAACCCGCACACCCTCAGCAATTCCAGGCCCCTCATCAATATGAACCGGAAGAAGTGGCTGGCCGGAGGCACGGTGCGGATTGTCGCTCCGGGAGGAACCTACCGGGGGAAGAGCTATCCTTCGATAATCGGGGGGATCGCCAATGTCTTCAACTACCAGGGCGGCCTGATCCTGGGATCCAAAGACTGCGGCTGGACGCCGGAGGTGGTGGGGCGCTTCTTCGCGCTGACCGATCCTTCGGAGATCATCGAGGCCAACGACCCGTCGAGCGTGGGCGGGTACGCCCAGCTTGCAGGCAGGCCCGTTTACCGATGGTATCAGATCAACGGATTCGAGGCTAACCCGGACGGGACGAAAATCATCAAAATCCTGCGGGTAAGGTGGTCCGCCGTGCCCGCAGGCGCTCCGAAACTGTTCGATGACGACAACTACACTTTCGACGGGCACGAGCGGCCCCTGCATTACGCCATCGTGCCCGGCGCATGGGTCTACGATATCAGCCAGGGATGGGCCGATACGATCTCCACAGGCGGGTATATCGGTCAGGAGGCGTCCCGTAAAATTCGTGTGGCTCCGGGCGGCGACCGGGGCGCTCCTTTCGATTTCGAGCCGGGCGATCCCATCGAGCAGGCGGTCGGGCCGGACCCCTGGCAGCCCACTCCGCTGCGCATCCGCCAGTTCGACCAGATGCCCAGCACGATGGACAATGCCACCATTCAGGCCGAGCAGTTGGCCCGGGTCCAGGTGCCCAAAGGTATCGCGCTCAATGGCATCGTCACCGGGCGCGATCAGCTCAAAACCCGCAAGGACAGGAAGCCGCCGTGGGACACCATGATCGATCTGGCCTCCCTTTCCCGCATCGGCCTGAACTTCGGGGCCGAAAACACCGAGGCGGCGATCCGCTTCGCGCAGCCGAACGGCTATCCGCAGCTGATCCGCTGGCAGACCGCAAAAGGCGAGAGCAGCAGCCTGACCGTCCCCCCGAAAACCGGGGATTTCGTCCTGACAGGCGGCCACCTCGACCTGAGCGGCAAGTCCGCCCGGCAGGTGTCGGGCCTGTCGGCCACCACCACCAGCGCCCGCAACCTGAGAGGCATCGATGTGGCCGTCCGGGCAGGGGCCAAAACGATGCAGGTCCGCTTCCCCCGGGCGGAGGCCGACAAAGCCTACGCCGTCTTCCTGACCCCTTCCTGGCCGACCGCCTTCGGAGTGACCCGCAAAACGGCCCGGGGCTTCGATGCGCAGTTCACCGAAGCTGCCCCGAAGGGTGCAAGGATGGACTGGATGATCGTTCGCTGAGGTTCCTTCTGCCCCTTTCCCGAAACGGCTGAGTACCCGACACTTTTTGAGAGAGAATGGCAAATCGAGACACGAGCCCGGTGGTCTGGGCAACGACGGAATGATGAAAGTTGAAAAAATAATCCGGTTACGGGGGATGGGTTACCTCTCTCCCCTGGCCCCTCTCCCCGAAACGGGGAGAGGGGGGGACTCTGCGTTGCTTTATGGCATGATCTGCTCCCCCTTCCCGATTCGGGAAGGGGGCCGGGGGGTTAGGTAACCCCGCTACCGCGGGACCGGATTATTTTTTCAAGCCTCATCCATTCCGTCGTTGCCCAAAGCATCGGGTACTCAGTTCGCTAAGGGATGGCCGCTTTCTCGCACTATCCTCGCCTGGCGCGGGCGGATTCCGGAGAAGCAAAAAGCCAATGATTTGTACCGGCATCGTTTCCCAAAGATTATTTTGTCGAAGTCAGTTAGCCGCCAGCCCTCGCGCTGGCAGGTTCCTTTTGGTTGCGGGTGTTCTCTGCGCCCTCTTTCGGTGCGCGGTTCCTGAGACGGCCTCGGCTTCGCCGCTGTATCGCTGGTGGCCCGCCTTCCCCGCGCCGAAGCGAGTCATCAAGTCCGTGACGTTCCACGGGCTGCCTCCCGCAGAGCAGTTCGTGCTTCAGGCTCTGGCAGGGCTTTCGGCACAGGCGGTCAAGGCCAGGAAAAGCGATGCGATGATCTGGATCACCTTTCGGGGCAACGAACCCTACGATGCCTGGTTCCGCCGGATGACGCAAACGGTTCGCCCGAAAGTCGAACCGGGGGAGCGCGATGTCTGGGAACTCACACGGTGGCTGAAAAATCTGGGGATGCTCCGGGGCTACGTCCTCTATACGCCGGACGATTCGGAGAGGACTATCCACGAGAAAGGGCCGATGGATGTTTCCGCCAATGTCGCCACCAGCCTGTGCGGCATCCTGCAAGCCATCCCCATCCCTGAAACCCTTCGCGCCCGGGCGGAGGGGATGGGACTGAGGCTTCTGGAAGACGCCCGCGGGCGCGATGAAGCCTGGTGCCTGGAACGCTACGGCAGCCGCTTCTCCCGCGCTATTCTGTCGATGAACGATCCGAAAAACCCTCAGACGCGGGAGATGGCGGTCGCCTCGAAAGCCTTTGTCTGCTCCCGGGCCGATGCGGTTCTGGAGAGAGTACTCAATCGGCTCCGCCCGGGCAGCCCGATTCTGGGGTGGGGCGTGGGCGACGAGCGGGAGTTGACCCTGGCGACCACCCGGTACGCGGCCTTTCAGACGGCGACCAACTGGTGCGTGAATCTGCATCTCTTAGCCGAACCCACAGGCGGGCTTTATGTGCCGCCTGCACGCCTGCGCCGGTCGAAAAGGCAGGTGCGGACGCTCCGGGATATCCGGTGGGAGGATAATGTCCACTATGCCTGCTACGTCCTCTCCGATGGCGACAACGTGCAGTGGGTGATGGGGAACTTTATAAGCGGGGAGGAAGCCCCCAGCTTCTGGGGAAACCCCGAGCGCGGAAAAGCTCCCTTCGGCTGGACCATCCCTCTCGCCGATCTGAGGCAGGTCTCCCCCTACACTCTGGAGGCGCTCATGCAAAGCGCCGCGCCGGACGACGGGCTGGTTCTGATGAGCGGAGGCTATTATTACCCGGACGCTTTCGGCCAGAAACGCGGGGGAAACGCCGCGCTGGAACGCCACGCCCGGCGGGTCGGGGCCTATATGTCGGAGGCGAGGGTTCCCCTCCTGGCCGCCAATTTCCTCCGGTGGGACTCACCGGAAGCCCTCGCCGCCTGCGGGATATACGCCCGGAACATCCCCGGCCTGCTGGGTATCCTGGGCTTCCAGTATTATCCCTATACCGGAGGCGCGGGAGGCGTCCGCTGGGTCAGGGACGCCCGGGGAAGGGATGCGCCTGCCGCCGCAGCCCGGTACGCCATCTGGAATCACGCCGGCCGGGAGCGGGAGGGAACGCCTCTTCAGATCGCCCGGCTCCTGGCGGAAAGGCCGCACTCCGGGCCGGTGGATGCGGAAGACCGCTTTAGCTGGGTGATCGTCCACTGCTGGTCCTGGTTCCGCCAGGCTCCGCCCGGATCTTCGCCCGAAGAGGAAGAGGCCGCCCAGAAGCCCTCCTCCGACCCCACCGTTCAAAGAGGCTACGCCCCTGCCTTATGGAGCATCCGGGCGCTGCCCGAGTATGTCCGTGCAGTGACGCCGGAGGAGTTCTTCCTCCAGATGCGATTGCGCCTTCGCCCCCTCCAGACCCTGGACGGATATCTGGACGCGACCGAAAAAACCTTGCGCCGATTGCAGAAAACCCGGGCGACCGCCGAATCACGTTCGCGGCTGGCCCGCGCCCTCCTCGCCTTCGACCAGGCCCGCCGCCTGCTTCGTGCAGGTTTGAAATCCCAGGCCGAGCAGCGCGAATGTTTCGAACTGGCCCGGCAGGCGGATATGGAGGCTGCGGCCTGCGAAGAGGCGGGCAGAGCCGCCCCTGGCAGGTGATCTGGAAGCTACCGGGCCGTCAGCCCGCCGTCCATGGTGAGCGTATGGCCGGTCATAAAGGTGGCGTCGGAGAAGAGCCAGGCGACGGCGCGGGCAATCTCATCGGGAGTTCCCATGCGGCCCATCGGGTGGCGGGCTTCGACGCGGGCGCGGGCCTGCGGGTCTCCGGCGATGAAGCGGTCCATCAGAGGGGTATCGATAAAGCCGGGGCAGATCGCGTTGACCCGGATGCCCAAACGGGCGCAGTCCAGGGCGGCGGCCTTTGTCAGCCCGACCACCCCGTGCTTGCTGGCGACATAGGCCGGGGCCTGCGGGATGCCCACTAGCCCGGTGATGGAGGCCATATTGACGATAACCCCTTCCTGCCGCTCCAGCATCCAACGGATCTCGTATTTGAGGCAGAGCCAGACCCCTTTGAGGTTGAGGGCGATCACCCGATCCCAGTCTGCCTCGGAACACTCCCACAGGAGAGCAGCGTTCTCGGCGGTGCCGGCGTTATTGAAAGCGCAGTCCAGGCGGCCCCAGACGGAAACCACTTTCTCGACAAGGGCTTCCACCTCTTCCGCCCGGGTGACATCGGCCTGCACGAATATGCCCTCGGCCCCGGCCTCCTGCAAGGCGGTCAGGGTTTCCCTCCCCCCGCCTGCGTCCAGGTCGGCGACAGCGACCAGAGCGCCCTCGCGGGCCAACGCCAGCGCCGCCGCCCTGCCGATCCCCGAACCTCCGCCTGTCACCAGGCATGTTTTCCCTTCCAGACTTCCGGCCATCCACACCTCCATTTCAGGGGCGACTTACCAGGCCGCCCCTGCGGTAACTGAGTGCCTTTGTTGCAACGTGAAATTCGATGCCGATCAGTGTTTCAGGCGGCCCACGCCGTATTTCCACAGCGACCAGAACACCGCCATGGCGCAGACTGCGGTTACAGGAATGCCCCAGCTCTGGCCGATCTTCCTGGCAGGTGGAGAAGGCGGTTTAGGCCCCGGGGCCTGCGACCCCATCTGGCCGCCTTTGGAGAGCAGCTCCCCGCTGTCGGCGTCCAATGTCACCATGTAGATGGTCTTCTCCCCGTCAGCCTTCAGCCCCTCGCCTTTGACCAGCCATTCCAGCCGCCTCTGGGGTGTGTAGATGAGATCCACCGCCACAAAGCTGATCTGTTCCAGCCCGCTCTCTTTCTCGAAGGCCGCTTTGGCCTGGTCGCCATTCACCGCGGGCTGACGATGGGCCTCAGGGGGGACTTCCTGCCTGATAGCCGTATAACTCCAGATGGTCCCATCCTTTCTGGAAAGACGAACGCTGCACGCATTGTTCGTATACGCTCCGTTTTCGGGCAGGATCTGGATAAACCCGATATTCCAGTCAGTAGAGGAACTGAAAAGGTCGGCTCTATCCTGGCGAAGCCCTCTTTCCTCAAAGCCGCTGTAGTGGCTTTTGGCAAACTCGGTCGCCCGCTGAATGATCACCTCCCGCGCTACATCGGGTTGCGCCATCCACGTTTCCTCTTGAAAACGGCCAGGTGTCTGGCGCTTCCCTTTGCTGAAAGCAACGACTTGGCCCCACTGTTTATGTACTATATAACTATTATTTTGCTCATCTTCAAAAAAATAACGCATGGGATCGGCCTCGTAAGAGTAAGGGCCGGATAAGGAAATGTCTATTCCTACAAAAGTCTGTGCCACGGCTTTGGCCTGCTCGGCATCCAAAAGAGGGGTAGCCTGAGCCCCTTGAATGCAGCAAACCATCCCTATGCCAAGTAGAATACGGCGACAGTAATTTGCTTTCATTGAGTTTGCCTCCTCTTCACCACCACAATTTCTCCGGTATCTCATCGCCGTAGCATCTATAGTCTTAACCCCCCAAACTTCCGAATTCGATCCCGCAACATTTTCAATGCGCCTCCTTTAACATTGGCTCTTGGGTGATGATTGTTACTTGAAATGTCGCTCCAGGGATTTAGATACATGGATCCTGGTATAGCTGGAAGTTGGCTACAGTATAATTTTAACAAACTGAGCAGGAAATATCAATAGTGTTTTAGAGAATTTTAAATTTAAACATTCTACATTATTATATAGAATAAATTAACCCAAGTTGCTACCTACCCGCATTGAGGCCTATGCGGGGTAGGGGCGCGATTCATCGCGCCCAACGGTCAGTAAGGGCGCGATGAATCGCGCCCCTACCGCGGAAAACGGTGCCGGCCCCGGGCTAGGTGGCAACTTGAGGTATATTATTTTTCGGGAGGTAAGCAAGGGCTAGGGGAACGGCAAGGCGCAACTCAAGTGTGTAGGAGGTGAATTCTGAAAGAGAGAGATTGAGGAGAGGAACGATTAGAATCCTCTCCTCAATCAACGTGTGCAGGCTCATCAGCCCTTCTGTGCAAATTTCATCGTGCGCTTCGCCAGATCGGAGATGCGGGAGTCGGTGAAGCCGATGACGATGCTCAGGAGGCGGTCGTTCAGAGGGTTGATCCATTTGCCGGGGAGCCGGCTTGCGCCCAGGATCGCGCCCAGGATAGAGCCTGCGGTGGCCCCGTTGCAGTCGGTGTCCCACCCGGCCATGACGGAGATGGTGATGGCTTTCTCGTAATCGCCGCCGCTGTAGAGGAGTCCCAGCAGCACGCAGGCGGCGTTGTTGATGGTGTGGACGCCGTGGTAGTGGCCGTATTTGGCGTTCATCTTTTCCCAGGCGGCCTCCCAGGTCGGCTCCGACTTGCTCCAGGCCAGAGTATCCTTCACCGCTTCGGCCAGACGGCACTTTTCGGGAATTTCCGACAGGCCGATAGAAACGATCTCCTCGATATCATCGGTGGTGAAGGCGGCGGCCAGCATGGCGGCCACCCACATCTCGCCGTAGATGCCGTTTTTGGTGTGGGAGATAGAGGCGTCCCTCCAGGCGAACTCGGCTGCCCTTTCGGGGCGGGCCGGATGAACATAGCCCCATATATCGGCCCGGATCTGCGCCCCGATCCACTCCCGGTAGGGGTTGCGGACGGTGGCCGATTCGGGGGGCGGGTAGCCGTCCACCAGGTTGCGGTAGGCCACCCGTTCGGCGGTGTAGACCATATTGAAAGGAACCCGGTTCAGCCAGACGCCGGCGACATGGGCGGGCTTGAAATCGGGGCCGTGTTCCTCCAGGGTATGCAGGCCGATAATCGGATAATCCATATCGTCATCCCGCACCATGCACTGGATGCCGCCGCGGAGCCAGCCTTCCATCCAGTCTCCGAAGCGCAGGTCTTCCGGGATATCGGAGCGGCGGGGCAGGTAATCCTCCATCGGATATTCCCCGATAGCCTTCAGCAGCGATGCGATGCGGCTTTTGTGCCAGCCCTCCACCGGCTTTCCGAGAAGACACCCGCCAGCCCTCCCGAGCCACGCGCCGTAAATCTTATCGTAAAGCGCCTCCTCCGGCAGCGAGACGGCGATCTTCCTGGGGCCGTCAGGCCGGACGGCCCTGATTTCCTCCAGATCGGACGGCTCTCGATAGGGAAAATCGGGCGAGACGGCCAACGCATCCAGGGCATCGTACAGAGAACTCAAGGCGTCGTATTTTTCCTGCCCCGTTTTTTCTTTCGCCGCCTTGTAAGCGGCCTCGAACCCGCCGATATCGCAGCCTTCCTCGCGCCTCTGGGCTAACTCGCCGGGCATCAGGGCTTCCAGTTCATGAACGTTCATCTATAAGCCTCCTTATCGTGATTCCCCCTTTTCTTCGTCCTGCTCCCTCCCGATTCCTGCCTGGATCGGCAAACGGGGAGGGAACGGAAGGGTGGAAGTGGAAGATGGGGGTGATGGATAGGAGGCGGGGTCATCTATGTCCCCTGGTCAAGGTTCATAGGTCTATCCGGTTAGCATAAAATTATCGCCTGCCCCCTCGCATCGCTTGCGTTACAAGGAGCTATTATGAAACTCGTTTTTTCGCTGCTTTTGGCCCTCGGGCTTGCCGGGATGTCGGTCTGTCAGGAGCCACAGGTCGGCCCGGTGGAGGGCGGAGGGCACATCGTGCCGACCCTCCAGCGCATCCGCCCGGCGGGGCAGTCCGTGGAGATGGGGGGACGTCCGGTCGATTTAACGCTTTCGCCTGATGGGAAAACCGTTTACATCAAGGACGACCGCGGGCTGGTGGTGGTCGATGCGGAATCGTGGCAGATGCGCCAGGAATTGCCTTTCAAGGAAGGGGGAGGCTCCATGCACGGCATTGCGGCCAGCCGTGACGGGAAGTTCGTCTATCTGACCGCCGCGGGAAATCATCTCTGGGAAGGCCGGGTGCTTTCGGGCGGGAAGGTGGAATGGGCGCGGGGCATTGTGCTGCCGGGGCCGGGCGGGGAGGGGAGCGCTCATGGCTGCGGCATCGCCCTCACGCCGGACGGCAAAGGAGCCTATGTCTGCCTGTCGCGTAACAACAGCCTGGGTTATGTGGACCTGGAATCGGGCGCATTGAAAAAGGAGATCAAAGCCGGGGTGGCGCCCTTCGATGTGGTGCTTTCGCCTGACGGCAGGACGGCCTATGTCTCCAACTGGGGAGGCCGCCACCCGAAGAAAGGGGAAAAGACCGCCAAATCCTCCGGGACCGATACCCTGGTGGACGACCGGGGAGTGGCGGCCAGCGGCTCCGTCTCCCTTATCGATCTGGCGAAAGGGGAGGAAGCGGGCCAGGTGGCGACGGGCCTGCACCCGGCGGATATGGAACTATCGGCGGACGGGGCCATGCTGTATGTCGCCAACGCCAACTCCGATACGGTCAGCGTGATCGATACCGCTGCCTGGAAAGTGGCGGAAACGATTCCGGTGCGCCCGGACGCCCGCCTTCCGTTCGGCAGCGCGTCCAACGCCCTCGCCCTGAGCCGGGACGGGAGTACCCTTTTCGTGGCGAACGGGGGCAACAACGCCGTGGCCGTGGTGTCGCTCCGGAAAGGCAGCCGCGGCGAAAGCGCGGTGCGCGGCTTTATCCCCACAGGCTGGTATCCGGGCGGGGTCGCGGCTGACGGGCGGAACCTCTATATCGTGAATGTCAAAGGTGTCGGCTCGCGCCGCAAGAGCCCGCAGGAGCGCGGCTGGCATGTCTACTGGTCTCTGGGAACGGCAGGCAGGGTGGCCCTTCCCGATGCCCGGACCCTCCGGCGCTATACGGCTCAGGTGCGGGCCGATGCGCGGGTCCCCCAGATATTGCGGGCATGGGAGAAATCGGCCACCGGCAAAAAGCCTGTGCCCGTTCCCGCCCGGACAGGGGAGCCTTCGGTCTTCGAGCATGTGGTCTATATCATCAAGGAAAACCGCACCTATGACCAGATCCTGGGCGATCTGGAGAAAGGGAACCGGGACCCGGCCCTGTGCATCTTCGGGCGGGAGGTCACGCCCAACCATCACGCCCTGGCGGAGCAGTTCGTCCTTCTGGATAACTTCTACTGCAACGGGGTGAACTCCGCGGACGGGCACTCGTGGGCCACAGAAGGGAACGTCACCGACCATCTGGAGAAATCTTTCGGGGGATTTACCCGTTCCTACACCTTCGGAGACGACCCGCTCACCTATTCGTCCTCCGGCTTTATCTGGGACAATGTGCTGCTGCACGGCCTGTCGTTCCGCAACTACGGGGAGATGGATTACGCCGAACCGGTCCCCGCCGGTTCCTCCTTCGAGGCGATCTACCGGGACTATATCCAGAAGACGGGCAGGATCACCTTCACGCAGAGCATCGGCATTGAAACGCTCCGGCGCTATAGCTGCCGGGACTACCCGGGCTGGAACATGGATATCCCCGATGTCCTCCGGGCCGATGTCTTTCTGAAGGAACTCAAGGAGTGCGATATCAAAGGGGAGTGGCCGGATTTCCTCATCGTATACCTGCCCAGCGACCATACCTCCGGCACTTCGCCCGGATCGCCGACCCCGCGGGCGCGGGTGGCGGATAACGATCTCGCCCTGGGCCGGGTGGTGGAGGCGATTTCGAAAAGCCGCTTCTGGCCGAAGACCTGCATCTTCGTGGTGGAGGACGACCCGCAGGCCGGATTCGACCATGTGGACGGCCACCGTTCCATCAGCCTGGTCATCAGCCCTTATACCCGCCGGGGCGCGGTCGTCAGCCGGTTCTACAACCAGACTTCGGTGCTGCACACGATGGAGCGCATCCTGGGCCTGCCGCCCATGAACCAGATGGATGCCATGTCACCTCTGATGAGCGAATGCTTTACCGATGTCCCCGATTTCCGGCCCTACGCCTCCCTTCACAACCGAGTCGTTCTGGACGAGATGAATCCGAAGCTGAGCGATCTGCAAGGCAAGCTCCTTGACTGGGCCAAGAAGAGCCTGGCGGAGCCGTTCCAGAAGTTCGATGAGGCCGACGAAGATACCCTGAACCGCATCCTCTGGCATGCTGTCAAGGGGGTAGACGTCCCCTATCCCGCGCATCTGGCAGGCGCTCACGGCTCGGGCCTGAAGGCCCTGGGGCTGAAGCTGGAGGCTGAGGAAGAGGATTGATCCCTTTAGCCGTGGGATTGGTGTGATCGAAAGGGGAGGCAGGAGGGCGACCCGATGGATCGCCCTCTCTTTACTATGAGCTTATACCAGAATTCCCAGCGCCTCCTCATACGCTTCGGGTGTGTTCACATTCATGAAGGTGCGACCGGAAGGGGCGAAGGGCAGGATATCCTCGTCTCCGATCACCCGGATAGCCTGATGTTTCAGCAAATCCATCATCTGAAGCCTGCCCGAATGAATGCGAGCTTCGACTCCGGCCAGGATGGATCGGGCGTAGACAGCCTGGAGAGGCTGAAGCCGCCCTTCCCACACAGGCACGATGGCGTCGCCCGCCAGAGGCAGTTCGGCAAGGTGACTGAGGAAGGCTGCCGAAACGAAAGGAACATCGCAGGATACGATCAGGCATTTCGGCCTCTCCAGATGCTTCAGGGCCGTATACAGCCCGCCCATCGGCCCGCGCTCCGGCATATCGTCCTCCAGAATTTGAGCGCCTGTCTCCGGCAGTCGCTGGCCCTTCGCTTTCACCACGGTCAGCCGCGGAAAAGCCTCTTGCAGGCGCTGAACGATGCGCTCCAGCATCGCTTCTCCTCCGAAGGGGAGCGATGCCTTGTCGCGCCCCATCCGGCTGCTCTTGCCGCCTGCCAGAATGAACAACTCGATATCCGCCATCGCCGCCTCCGGGCAGGGAATTTGCTTCGCTCGCAGAATCAGGGGTTTTGTACAGAATTATAGCAGAAAACCTTCTATTTGTAAGGAGACATCATGCTTCGCCATTATCTAATGATCATGCTGATGGCGCTGCCCGCCGCTGCCGGGAGATGCGCCGCCGTTTCGGCCGGGGACGGCCTTGCCATCGAGTTCCGGGAAAGCGACGGCGGCATCGCGGCGGTCCGGCTGAGAGGCAAAGCCCTGAAGCTGAACGGCGCTCCGGGCGGCTTCTACGTGGTGGATATGGCCGCCGAGGGGCGGCTGGGCCAGATGGACTACCGCAGCGAAGGGTATCCCGGCACGCGCCTGAAGGCCGCAGCCCGGCGCTCCCCGACCGGAGCCGTGATCCAGGGGCAGGCGAACGGCCTCTGGGTCAGGGCGCGAGTGGAGAGCCGGGGCGATTATATCGCTGTTACGGGCGATCTGGTGAACCTGAGGCCGGAGGAAGACAGGGCCGTGATCCTCTACTTCAGGCTGCCCATCGACGGGACAGCGGCCCGGTGGGGAAAGAACCTGGGCATGGATGAGACTATCCGGAAGGGCCAGCAGTATATCAACTGGACGCACTTTCACCAGGCGTACCGTCCCGCCATGTCGCGCCTGCCCCTGGCCGCGCTGTCGGGGACGGACTGGGGCGTGACCGTGGCCCAGCCGATGGAGGTGCCTCGCTTTTTCCGCATCGCCTACCAGGAACCTTACGGCCTCCAGATGGAATACGAGTTCGGGCTGTCGCCGGTGGCCTGGAAGTTCCGGAATCGCGCCCCTTTTCGCTTCCTGCTCTACCGGCACGATCCGGCCTGGGGGCTGCGCTCGTCCTTCGACCGCTACTACCGCTTCTTCCCGGATCTCTTTCGCAAGATCGTGCGGGACGGCCTCTGGGTGGTCAACTGGAACGAGATGGAGCCTGCGCTGGGCGACCCGGCGGATTACGGTGTCGTCTTCAACGAGACGGGCCGGTGGGCCGACGAGAAGCAGCGAGCGCAGGATGTCCTTTCGATGATGTATATCGAGCCATGGTGCGACCATATCGAAGGAACGCCGGACAAAATCGAGGGCATGGCACAGGACACGCCGGAAAACCGCCGGGAGGCACGCTTCGGGCGCGGGGCCGATCTGAGAACCAATGCATTGCAGCTCCTCAACTCCGCCGTCTACGGCCCGGGCGGGAAGATGCTCGATCCCCGAGAGGCCGCCGTGGGCGGCTATTATGTCGAAGGGGATGAGCAAAACCCCTATTACCGCTACCTGACCAACCCGGACCCCGAACTGCCGACCCCTTTCGGGGGCATGAACCGGGCGCAGAAGATCATCCGGTACGATCTCTACACCTCCTGGGGGCAGCAGACGCAGGAGTGCCAGTACGAAAAGGACGGTATCTACTACGATTCCATCGGGGCGTCCTGGGCGGGGAACCACCTCCACAACTTCAGGCGGGAACACATGCCCTACGCGGATTTTCCCCTCACTTTCGACCATAAAACCGGGAAAGTGACGATCACGCACGGCTTTTCCGCCATCGAGTTTCTCCGCCAGTGTACCACCCAGGCCCATAACGACGGACGGCCCACTATGGGCAACGCCAGCCCTGGCTACTTCCTCCCATTCGTGGCCCCCTATCTGGACATGGGAGGGGCCGAAGAGAACTATGAGCATGAGGAATATTTCGACGGGTTGAAAGAGGAGCGCGCCCTGATGTACCAGAAGCCGCTTTCTTACCTCAACAATGCCAATCTCGCCGACCCGAAAAAGGCCGAATCGGTGATGAACCGGCTTCTGACCTATGCCTGCTACCCTGGGGCCGCAGGCGTTCCGAAAATGAAGGAGCAGCGATCCCTCTACCGGGCCTATATCCCTCTCTATAACGCTCTCGGGGCCGCAGGCTGGGAGCCGATCCCTTATGCCCGGCTCTCGCGCCCAGACATGTGGTGCGAGCGGTTCGGGAGCGCCCAGAAAGGCTTTTTTATCGCCGTCCGGAACCCCGGAAAAGCGGGGGAAGCCGTACTCTCCCTCGATATGAAATCTCTCGGCATCTCGAAGGCCCGCTTTGCGGCTATCACCGGCTGCCTTATTGTCAGCGCGGGGCCGTCCGGAGTCCGCCTTTCCATTCCGGCCCGGTGGACAGCCGTTATCGCCGTCAACCGCCCGGACGCCTCATCCCTGGCCGAACGCCACCGCCAGGAGATCGCTCGCTATAAAGCAGGAAGTTCTCCTGATCCCAACGGCTAGGCCGTAAGGCGATGCAGTCTGCGAGGAGCGTTCTGATGAAAGGGAACCTCATGAATCTTGTCCTGAAAGCTCTGCTGCTCTGCGCCTCCGCTGGGGCGCTGGCGGGGGCCGCCCAAGCCGGGCCGGTGGCGGTGGCCGCCGGGTATCATATCCGCAATGTCTCCCCGGAGGAGATGCGGCCCGAGGGCAGCCCCGAGATTCAGGCCGTCAAGGCGGCCCATCCCGACCTGGGAGGCATGGTTTATCTCTATATCCGCAACGATTCCGCGACTGCGGTGGCGCTGGAGGATCTTTCCTGGCAGGGAATGGGCGTCCGGCAGCATGCCGCCGCGCCCGGCTATAACGCCATCTGGTGGCGGATGCTTCCCGACAGTCTGCCACCGGGCGGGGAAGGGGAGATCGCCCTCTGCCTGCGAAAATCGCTGGATGCGCCCACCGAGTTCACTGCCCGCTTTTCGGACGGCACTGCCCTGCGGCAGACGGTTTCTCTGGATTCTCCGCCCTTCCGGATCGAAACGCTCGCTTTCGGCGAAGATCTCCGGACGGTCTATCTCTATATTGAAGCGGCCTCTAAAGACTCCCCTCGCCCTAAAGAGGTCTGGCTGGACGGCAAGCCTCTCCGCAGGGAAACGCGGTGGCTCAGCAGGGGCTATGCGGGCGGGGTGCGAGCCGCTGTCGTCCGGCTGGCCCGGCCCCTGGAGCGCGGCAGGCTCTATACCTTTCGCGTGGCATCGGGAAAGACGGTGGTCGGGGCTACCATGAGGGCCTTTTCGGGCCTCTCCCGGTTCGGCACGTACGGGTACGGGGAGTTCGAGCGGTATGCGGCCAGCGGGCTGAACGCCTATAACAGCTTCAGCACTGTGTCCAAACAGGGGCTGGACGAGGCCCGGAAGCAGAGCGTCAAGGTGGTGATGGTCGTCGGGACGGGCGCTCCCCCGGCGGAGACGGCAGGGCATCCGGCCCTTTTCGCCTACCTGGCGATGGACGAGCCGGATGTTCACGACTATTCCAGGGACAAGGGTCGCCCGATGAATCTGCGCCCCGGTACCCTGGCGATGGAGATGGTGAACGCCGCGGAAAGCTGCCGGAAGGCCGACCCTCTCACCCCCACCATGACCACCCTCGACCTCACCTTCGTACCCAACAATTACTTTATCTACGGCCCTGTGGCCGATATCGCTAATCCCGACTGCTACCCGATCTCTATCGGCTGGCCCATCCAGGCGATCCGCGAGAAGGCCCGCACGGTCAAGCGGGCGGCGGCCCCGCGCCCCTTTATGCTGACCTATCAGGGCTGCTGGGAAGAGATCGGCATCCCGCAGGATCACTGGGTCGGAGCGCCCGAAATCCGGCGGGAAGGGTGGCAAAAGTTTGCCGCTACTTCCAAACTGAGAGGCTTCGGACGCGCCCCGGTGCCGCCGGAAATCAGGATGCAGATGCTCTATGCCATCGGCTGCGGGGCCAGAGGTCTTTACTCCTATACGGACGCCACCGAAGCAGGGGGAAGCCTCATTTTCCATTCTTCAGCGGATGTGCCCGAACTCTGGCAGGCTGTCGGGCAGACGAGCCGGATGCTCCGCCAGGTCGCCTCCCTCATCGAGATCGGGCATCCGGTGGCCTGGGCGACCGCCAGCCAGCCGTCGCTCTGGGCCAGCACCCTCCTGGCCGGCGAAAAAGCCGCTCTGGTGGCAGTGGTCAATGAGGACAACCAGGCAGACCGAAACGGATTCAAACAGAACCCGGCCCGGGATGCGCGATTCGCTTTTCCCGATCTCCCCTGGCTCCAAATCGCAGGCGTCTGGAGGGTGGATGAGGGGGCTTTTGTTCCCGCCCCCTATGGCAAGGAAAAGGGCCGGATCGTCTGGAGCGAACCGGCCCTGACCGATGCGGCGCTCTACCTGGTGTCTTCCGATCCTGCGCTGGCCCGCCGGTTGAGCGACCGGGCGCAAAAAGAGGCTCCGGTCGCCACCGCAAAGGGTAAAGAAAAGGGGCCGGAGAGCTATCTCAAGGGCAGAAGAAGAACCGAACCGTAGGGACGCGCCTGAAAGCAAGGCAGAGGGCAGATTTATCGGCCTGCCCCTACGGATGAACCGGAAATTACCGCCGCCGGTTGTCGTCTTCCAGGTCGGCAAGATCCCCCAGGGGATCCTCGCTGGCCGGGCGGAGATTGGGGAATTGTGCGTATGACGCATCCCGGCCAGAGCCGCGCCTGTCCTCCAGGTCTGCGGGGTCGCCGTAAGGGGCCTGGCTGGCTGGGATCAGGTTGTCATGGGTTCTTTCCCGCGAATATATTCTGAAGAGTATCGATCAAGCCCCCTCCGTCTCCACGCTGATAAGGGGTTCTTTCGTCATCGCAAACCGCGTCAAGGGCGCGCCGGAGTAAATTATCGAGAGCCATTCTTGTCTCCTTTTCTAGCCTGAGCGGTCGCTCCTGTATCCTCCGCGCCGTGTATCGTCTATAGGGGGAAGAGACGCCTGGCTGCCCCGTCCCTCGCCGCCCATACAGCCTGCCAAAAGTTGAGCCATCAATATCGCTGCCATGCAAAAGGCGGACTTGCGATAGGAGTATTTCAAACCCATCGGAGACTCCTCCCTCAAAATGCGTCAGCAACTACAATGCCAAACCGATACGGCCCATGGAAGTTGATTGTCACTTTTAGATACATTTGGGGAAGCAAAAAGTTTTAGAGGATTGATCCGAGCGTACCACAGCCTGCCATACTCCTTCAAGTGTAGGTAGCAATTTGGGTAGCTATGGCACAGAGACCCAAGCCCGGCCAAACTTTTTCTCGTTTTATTTTAGAGCCTGCGTCGTTATTCCGTCGTATGCTCGTTTTCAATACCCTTCAGCCTCATCGTCCTTCGTAAGCCCCCATGTCCGGGGCGCGTTCCTTCCACCGGCCTGTATTGATGCCCGGCAGAGGGACGCCTGCATCCCGGCTCGGGCTGTCGGGGCGAAGCGTATAAAGGCCCCGAGCCGGGTCGTAGAGGCGGGGATCGGCGCTGATGCCGTGGCACAGATAGCCCAGCTTGAGGCGCACGTCCCGGAGGATATCGAACCGGATCTTCTCGGCCCGGAGTACCAGAGGAGCTTTCGGGTTTGCCGTATAGAGGTTGTCGTAATCGAAATCGAAGGGGGAAAGCGGGTTCTGCCAGCAGTCGAAGCCCATTTTGAGGCCGCACCAGATGTTGTTTCTGAGGGTGATCTTTTTCCATCGGGCGCGTTTGATCAGGAGGGCGCGGCTGTCGGGATCGAGGGTATAGGCGGTGTTGTGGTAGAAGAAGACCGGGCCGGAGCCGGTTTCCATACCGTAGCCGCCGTTGGTTTTGAAGGGATAGCCCGGGTAGCCCTCGCGAGAGACCGCCGGGACCAGCCCGCAGTCGGCCAGAACGTTGTAGAGAACAAATGTCGGCCCGTCGAGGGCCTGGGCGATGGAGATGCCGGAAAGCGACCGACGCATATAGTTCTCGAAGACCCGCACATTGCGGGCGAAGCCGTCCACTTCGATAAAATCGTCCGCGCAGTCGAGGACGCGGTTGCGGTAGAAGTCGATTTCATTGGGCCGGGCGGTATCCACCGTCCAGGGAACCAGATGCGATCCGTCGAAGAGGCCCCGGATGGTGTTCCGGCGCACCACAAGGCCGCGCCCGGAAAATTTGGCATCCACATAGACCGCTCCGGTCTCGAAGGAGGCCGGGCAGGCTCCTGTTTTCAGCATATCGAAAGACCAGTCGGTCACCCCGTCCACAAAGCCGCAATCCTCCACCGTGACCCGGTGCGAGTCCCCTTTGACCCAGACACCGGTATCGCAGTAGCGGAAGCGGCAGTTTCTGAAAGCGATATCCGAGGCGTCGCTCAGAAAGGCTCCGCAGGAGTAGTCGTTCTTGCCGAAGCTGCGAATCTCCAGGCCGTCCACCAGGATATGCCTCCGGTTCTCCAGGATGATCCCTTTGGTGGCGCGGGCGATCCGCACCGTATAGACCTCGACCGGGCCGGGAAGGGCCGCCCATACCGCCGTCCCGTCGCAAGCGAAAGCGCCCTCGATACCGCGGTTGGCGAATTCGCCGTCCGGGAAGTCGACCCGCCTCCGGCGTACCTCCTCCACGGTCTTGAGCGGCAGCAGCCTGGTCACGGCCCCGGTTTTCCGGTTCTGAAGGGTCATGTTGTAGCACCGACCCGCAAAGGGATGCGTATAGAGCCGTTCGCCCGCTTCTTCCCAGGCACCCGGAGCCATTAGCGGCGGGTCGGCCCCATCCAGCACAGCCGATTCGCCGGGAAATGACCGCAGCACTATCGGCAGGCCGGGCTGGCCGCTCCGGGGGAATCGCAGATCGCCCTCATAATGGACGCCCCTCCGGACGAAAACGGTCGTGCCGGGCATTGCCAGGGAAAGGGCCTTGCGGATCGTGCGGAGCGGCCTGGCGAGGGTTCCGGGATCGGCGTCGCTGCCCGTGGTCGAGACACACAGGCGGCGCTTCGGGGAAGGCAGAACCGGCTCCGGGCGCGTCATGCCGCTGCAAAATCCCTCATAAAGCACGCGGCTTTTTGGCCCGTAGAGGACGGCTTTTACCTGATACCGGCTGCCCGGCTTGAGCCAGAAAAGGCTCCCGGCCCAGGTGCGAGTATCGCCCACCCGGGACAAAGGATGCATTTTCGCCCACCGGCCCCTTATATTCAGGAAGCAGTCCGCCTGTGTGACCTGTCCCGGGGAAAAGCCGGCAGGCAGAGAGACCAGTACCCCGGCGGTTTCATAGTTCCCGTAAAACTCCACCTGCGGGGATTTCTTGAAACCGATGGGAATAGAGGCGGAAGGGGATATCCGATAGGGTTGCACGGGGATAGATTGCGCTTCCCAGGCTTGTCCGGCAGTGAATATCCAAAGGACGATCACCAGAGGTGATAATCCGCCCGGCTTCATGATAAGGTCTCCTTATGAATATAGGACTTTCGCTTGATATCTGAATATATCGTCAAGGGTTCAATGACAGAGAATGATTAAAAGGAAGGGTGAAGCATACCGCAGGGCGAAAGTCCTGGATAATCATCATTTTATTTCTAGCGGCTTGCGCTGGGGATGGCTTCCTGCCGGTTCCCTATCGTAGCCCTGCCAGCCCTCTTTTCGCCTCCTCCAGCATTCGCTCCGCCGCTTCGGTTTTTCCCTGCTCACGGTCGGCGGCGGCGGTGGGGGAGGATTTGAGAAGCTTCTGATAGCGTTCCAAAGTGCCCAGGGCGGCGCGGTAGCGGGCGGCAGCCTCGGCCCGGTCGCTCCGGGCGGCGGCGTCACGGGCCAGAGCCAGATTCGCTTCGGCATACCGGGTATCTACCAGTTCGGGAATGGCTTTGACGGTCTCAAAATCGCTCTGCTCCTGGTCAGCCAGCCTGCGGTAGGCGGAGAGGGCCTGGGGCTTCTGACCGGAGGCTTCATGGGCGCGGGCAAGCTCCAGCATGACCGGGGTGGAGTGGGGGTTGTAGCGCAGGGCTTCGGTGAAAGCTTTGATAGCCTCCGGAACGCTCCCGGCCTGAGCCATCGCCTTTCCCAGCCCGTAACGGTGGACGGCATCGGTCGGCTGGAGGGCGACGGCTTTACGGAAGCGGAGCAGGGCTTCCTCCCGGTCGGCGGAGCTTCCGGTCTGTGCGGCGCGGGCGGAGAGGACCTGCGCCAGGCTGCGCTGGTAGGAGGCGTCCCAGGGATCGAGGCGAACGGCGGCGCGGTAGGCTTCCTCGGCGGCCAGGAGATTACCGCTTTTCAGGGCGGTTTCGGCGCGGCTGGCGTTCATGGCTGTGAGCCAGGCAGGAATCGTTCCCAAGGCGAACGTCAGGGTGAAGCAGGCGGCCAGAGCGGTGAAGACTTTCCTCTTAACGCCGGACAAAGGCTCAGGCGAGGCGGTCAGGGAGACGAGGAGGCCCAGGACGGCCCAGAAGGACATCGCCGATCCGAAGAGATACCAGCCGTAATCGATGAGGTTGTGGCCGGCGGCGGCGAAAGCCCCGCCCGCCAGTCCCCAGCCGAGGAGCCGGGCATCGTAGCAGGCGAAAGAGGCATCCTCCGGTATATCGGGCCAGCGAGGAGAAAATGTCGGGCGGAGGAGAGGCAGGAGGGCATGTCGGGCCAGAGCCAGGAGGAAGGCGAGGAAAAGTAGCAGGCCGGGCAGCCCGGTTTCGGAGGCGTACTGCAAATAGCTGTTGTGGGCCATGCCGGTATAGCCGGAGCGGGCGTACTGCGGGAAGACCGAACCGTAGGTTCCCAGGCCGGTTCCCAGGATCGGACGGCTTTTGACCATATCGAGCGTGGCCTGCCAGGTCAGGAGGCGGAAGGAGCCGGAATGCGCCTGCGTGGTGGTTGTGGAGGCGATTCGTTCGGTGAAGGGGCGGGCGACGCGTGGGGAAATCAGGCACAGCAAGGCCAGCACGATCAGCAGCCGCATCCAGGAGGAGCGGGGCAGGGCAGGACGCCGCAGGAGGGCTCCCAGCCCGGCCAGCGTGACTCCGAAGAGGCCGAAGCCGACCCCGGCGCGGGACCCGGTCGCCATCAGGGCGGCTCCCATCAAAAAGGCGGCGAGGCCGCTGCCGAAGGCCGCCATCGGGCTGCGGGCGGAAAGGAGACAGGCCAGAGCGAAAGGCAGGAGGGTGATTAAAAATGCGGCGAACAGGTTCGGGTTGAAGAAGGTCGAGAAGGCTCGCCAGGTAGGGTCTCCCGACAGACCGTATTCTCTCAGCCCGGCCATGGAAGCCGTTCCTCCGGCGGCCAGCAGGCAGGCGGCCATGCCCGCAAATACGGCGGGGCGGCTTGCCAGGCGGGTCAGGAGCCAGAAGGCGGCGGTATAGGAAGCCAGGTTCGCGAACTCGGCCAGAGTGGCATGCTTGTAGACCGAAGGGATGATCGAAAGGAGCGCCCAGCCCAGGAAGGCCAGAAGGAGCCAGTCCGCTGTCATCACCTCCGCAGCGCGGCCCGCCTGCCGCTGGCGCAGGGCATAAGCGCCGAGGGCAACCAGGATGAGAAGCTGCATGCTGCGGGTGGTCACCGGCTCGAACCGGCTGGCCGTCAGAGGGGCCAGAAAGAGGGCGGCCCCCAGGAAGAGGAGGCAGGCCGCCCCCAGGATATCCGCGCCTGCATGTGGGGAGGGCGCAGGCAGCACCGGGGCGCTTTTTTTGCCTGCGGAGGGTTTGCCTCTGGATCTCATCGCTTGATAAGCCTCTTAATGGGAACGATCACCTTATTGTTGAAGACAAGCATCCCGGTGCGGAAGACCAGGCCGCCTACGATGACAGGCCACAGATAGAACGGATAGCGCCTCCGGTAGTGTTTCCGGTAGAAGCGATACATGCTCCGATGGAACTGGACGATCATCCGGTTCGGGGCCAAGTCGGTGCTGCGCCCGATGGCATGAGTCACCACCGCTTCCGGGTGGTAATAGGTCTTCCAGCCCGCTTCCTTCGCCCGGTAGCACCAGTCCACATCCTCGCAGTACATGAAAAAGCTTTCATCCAGCAGGCCGATATCCTCCAGCGCCTTCCGACGCACCACCATGCAGGCCCCCGATACCCAGTCCACCGCCCGGGTTTCCGCATGATCCCAGCCGGTCATCAGGTAGTCTCCGGCGAAGCGGTTTTTCGGGAAGAGCCTGCCCAGGAAGGTGTTGCGGAAAAAGCCCGCCGAGAGAGTGGGGAAATGGCGGCACGAATACTGGAGCGACCTGTCCCGGTTCAGCAGCTTCGGCCCGGAGATCCCCGCCTTCGGGCAGGCGTCCATAAAGCGCACCATCTCCGCGAGCGCCCCCGGGTGGGCAATCGTATCGGTGTTCAGAAGCATCACATAGCGCCCACGGGCGGCTCGGATGCCGACATTGTTCCCTGCCGAAAAGCCCAGGTTGCCGGGATTCACGATCAGGATGGCCTGCGGGAAGAGCGACTCCACCAGAGCTACGCTGTCGTCCTCCGAATCGTTGTCCACCACGATCACCTCAAAGGCGATGCCCTGCTCCTGGCCGTAGATGGAGTTCAGACACGGCTCCAGATCGCGCCGGTTGTTCCAGTTCAAAATAACGACGGATAAATCTATCGGCTTCTCGCTTCATACAATGCCGGACCGGAGAAGGGCCGGGGCTGACCACGCGCCATTCTCACGGGGTTATGGAGTTAAGTGTGAAAGTACCCCAACAACCATTCCCCCCGCCGGGCTTCGGCGGGGGGCCGGAGGGGCGGTTGCTCTGACTCAGCATCTCATACAGCCAGTGCAGGCCGACGCGGGCGACTCCGCTGGCGAGGATGGCGGCGACGATCAGGGCATAGAGCGGGAGGGGCAGGCGGGCGCGGTAGTGCTTCCGGTAGAAGCGGCAGAGGCCCAGGTGAGACTGCCAGATCATGGCACGGCGCACCTGGCGCGTACTCTGGCCTCCGTAATGGAGCATCCGGGCATCGGGGGTATAGAATATCTTCCAACCGGCGGCCTTGATCCGGTAGCACCAATCTACATCATTGAAAAAGATCGGGAACTGCGTATCCATCGGGCCGACCGCCTCGTAGCAGGCGCGGCGCACCATGAACGCTGAGGCCATCGGCTGATCGACCTCGGCGGTCCGGTCGTAGTCGAATGAGGCCATCCGGTAGGCGCTGACGAACCGGTTGTGCGGGAAAAGCCGGGCCAGGCCGGTCACCTCGAAGGCGATGCTGGCCGGGATGGGGAACCCGCGGCAGCTTTTCTGCACCACCTCTCCGGGATGAACCAGCATGCAAGCGACTGCTCCGGCCTCCGGGCAGGCACCCAGAAAGGCGGCCATCGCCTCCAGGGCGTTCCCGATAACCTCGATGTCCGGGTTCAGGAGGAGGAGGCATTCGCCTTTGGCGGACTGAAGGGCCTGGTTGTTGCCTTCCGCATAGCCCCGGTTGTCGGGGTTGGCGATCAGTCTGACGCCGGGAAAGCGTTCGGCCACCATGAGGGCGCTGCCATCGGAGGAAGCGTTGTCCACCACGATCACCTCCCAGTCAAAGGGAGGGGAGTTTTCGGCGATGGACCGGAGGCAGCCTTCCAGGTAGCCGCATGTGTTCCAGTTGACGATGAGGATGGAGAGCTTCATGAGGCCGCCGGGAGGAGAGGAATCAGATCGAGCAGGTGTCTTACCGTCACCTCCGGCTCGGCCCGGGCGAAGAAGTCCGCCGGTTTGTCGGAGGCGAGGTATCCGACTGTTCGGGTTCCGGCATTGCGCCCGGCCTGCACATCCATCCAGTGGTCGCCGACCATCACGGCCTTTCCGGGCGGGACTTCCAGAGCTTTCAGGGCGGCCCAGAGGTGTTCCGGGTCCGGCTTCACGCGGGCGATATCGTTGCGGGTAAGCAGCACGTCATGGGCCAGGGGAACCCGACCGAAGATCGCCTCCACCCCCACGCGGCAGTTCCGGGTGACGATGCCGATCTTGATGTGTCGCTTTTTCAGGGCTTCCAGCAGATCCGTGCCGCCCGGGATGGGGCGGGCCGCCCGGCAGAAGGGCATCTCCACCTCCACCAGAACCGCTTCCGCGTCCCGCCGGAAAGATTCTGCCCGGCCTTCGCCGCTTCCCAGCCGCTCCGCTGCCCGGTCGATGAGGGTCAGGATGTCCAGATGCCCGATCTCTTCGCACGCGATGTCATATCGCCCGAGCAGGGCCAGTGTCTCCTGCCTCATCCGGTGAAAATCGATATTCGTGTCGACCAGCGTGCCGTCCAGATCGAACAAAAACGCCCTGACGCCCTCGAACATAACGCCTCCCGCCCTTATTATAGACTATCCGTCTAGTGGCGTCAATCGATGCGCGAGTTCTCGATTTCATCCCGGCTCGATATATTATAATTTATAAACTTTTTCCTGATAATTATATCTTAAACCGCTATGCTGGTCTTAATGGCAAATAGTTGCTAGGCATGCAACCAAAAGAAAGGCACGTTTTTCGGGTATACTGGAAGCAGGAGGTGTACCCGATGGTCTTCCTCACCTGGAC
>JADLDR010000171.1 GCA_020846535.1 Armatimonadota bacterium
CTAAGCAGCCCGTTGGAGTAAAGGGGCAGTTTTTGGCGGATCCGGTCCGACCTGTAGGGGCGATCCTTGTGATCGCCCGCCCTGCCGGTAGGGCCGTTTTCAGGGCGAACAAATCGTTCGCCCCTACCGCCTGGTCGGAAGGAAAACTGAACCCTTACTCCAACCGGCTGCTTAGGTGGCGGCTGGACGCCGCGCCTATATCGCGTCTCGCAGGCGGCGGGCCATCGGCAGGAGGATCTGGGCCGGGCTGTCGGAGACCAGGACGAAGGTCAGGTCGCCTTTCTCCCAGGCTGCGGCGCTCACACTGCCGCCGGAAAGCTGGCAGATGCCGTCCTGCGTGAAGCAGGGGTCGCCTGTGGGCAGAGGCGTGACGCGCTCCGAGGGAATCTCGAAGACGGAGTAGATCTGTCCGTTGTGCCGGAAGACCATCTGCACATAGGGCCGGTGATGGGGTGAGCAGACGCGGCCTCCCAGCAGGTTTTCCTGCTCGGTCAGAGGCAGGGCGCGGATGGGCTGGTCGGTCTGCATGGACAGGCGCATCGCCACATGCTGGCAGTTGGCATCGCAGCCGGGGGCGACGGGCATGCTGGCCGTAACCGGATAGGTGTTGTGGTGCCGGGCCAGATCCGCCAGGTCAATCGGCTTGGGCCGGCCCTCGTCCCAGGCATGGTAGCCCGCCATGGCCGCCAGAGCGACCAGCAGGAGGGCCAGGGCCGGGGCGAACCGCCAGGCAAAACGGCGGACGGGCCGGGCAGGCTGCCAATTCATGGCATCGATGCGGGCCGAAGCCTTCTGCCAGAGCGAGGCGGGAGGCTCTTCGTAATGGTAAGAATTCTTCAGGAGATTCCGGGTGCTTGCCATCTCCTCGTAAAGCAGGCGGCATTCCGGGCATCGGCTCAGGTGTTCCCGGGCTTCCTGCCGTTCCTGTCCGGAAAGCTCCCGGTCCGCCAGGGCCGTGATCTGTTCCTGAAGTTCTTCACAGCGATTCATGATCGACCATCCTTCAATAATCTATTTATATCAACCCGCGCTGTTTCCCGAATTCGCTGAGGTAGCTTCTCAGGAGCTTGCGGCCCCGGAAGAGGCGGGAGCGCACCGTGCCGATAGGAATATCCAGGATATCGCTGACCTCGGCGTAGGAGAATTCCTCCACATCGGTCAGAAGGACGACCACCTTGAACTCCTCCGGCAGAGCGCGCAGGGCTTCCTCGATCTCACCCTCGAAGGTGCGGGACAGGGCGGCCTCCTCGGGCTGCGAGTCCGAGCGGGCCTGCTGGCGCGTTGCCCGGTATTCGATATCAGGCGAGACATCGTCCAGGGTGAGCATGTCGGGCGCTCGCATCCTGCGCCGGTATTCGTTGATATAGGTATTCATTAAAATGCGGAATATCCAGGCTTTGAAATTCGTGCCCGGCTGGAACTGGCCGAAAGCCACATAGGCTTTGACCAGGGCCTCCTGGGCGAGATCCTCGGCGTCATCGCGGTTGCGGACGATGCGGAGGGCGGCATTGTAGATCTCGCGCTGGTAGCGAAGGGCCAGTTTCTCGAACTCAGCCCGGGCCTGATCCCGGTCCGCATTTTGCCTGCGGAAAAGCATATCTCGGATTCTTCCTGAACGTCGTGGGCAGAGAGATTGAAGGCGGGCGAGCCATCGGGATGATGGCATAATACGACAATGCTCTATTCGCCATTCCTTCGCCGTTCTCCTTCCGAGACGCTTTCGGAAAAACGCTCAGCTTACGGAACCGTACTGCTTCTCGATCTCCTGCCGGATGATGACAGGGACATCCTCGCTCTTATAGCTGGAGGCGGGGTCGTTGGGCTTCTGGGTGAGGGAAACGCCCCTCTCTTTGATCTTGAAGTCGCGCTTCCCATTGATCAGAATGGTGGCGCAGTGGTAGCCGCGCTTGCCGATCTGCGTGTCGGCCTTCTCGTTGCCCATCGGCAGCAATTCCATCCGGACCCGGCCCTTATTTTGAGCGATCACCTGATCGATGAGATTGATCGTCTTCTGATGCCATTCCGTATCGAGCGGGCCGTAAAATTCGACCACCACTTTCGCCGACCTATCCCCGACCCTTTTGATTTCCATCCAGTTGTCGTCAGGGGCCGCCGTCTTCCGAACGCCAGCCCTGACAGGCGCGGATTCGCGCGAAGAACACCCGGCAAGAAGCAGGATGCCCGAAAACAACGCTCCGGCAAGAGCCAACAATGTTTTTCGATGAAACCCCATGGCGAGGACTCCGCTTGCGCCGGCGGGCGCGAAACCCGCCTTTTTCCCTCAGTCTTTCTGTCTAACAAATCACAAGCTCGTAAAGTTCCCTGAAACGCTCGAATTTAGAACGCGGATGAACATTATTTTTTCACGGGTCGGACGGTCAGGAAATCCGGCCAGCAAAGGCCCTGTCAAGCCCATATTGCAGCCGGAGGGTGTTTTTATTTTTCGTATTGCCCTCCGATGAGGCAGGAGTCGCCCGTTCCATCCCGAATTGACTTCACAATTCACCGGAAAGGAGGGGCGCGCGCTTCGCAGAGAGCCGCGCCGTCAAAGCCATGACCGGAGCAGAACTGAAGGCCCGTTTGGAGCAGGGCGGACGCGTCTATGGAACGATGTTCAGCCTGGCTCGCAGCCCGCGATGGACCAGGGCGCTGGAGGGAGTCGGGTTCGACTATGTGATCGTGGACACCGAACACGCGCCGTTCAGCCGGGGCGAGGTGGCCGAAATGACGGCCGCCCTGGAGCGTTCGGGCATTGCGCCGATAGTGCGCATCCCCGTCCCGGAATCCCATTATGTCACCATGGCGATGGACGCCGGGGCGCACGGGGTGCTGGCCCCCTACTGCGAAACAGTCGATCAGGTACGGGAGGTGATCGGCGGGGTCAAATGGAGGCCTCTCAAAGGGGCTTTACTCCGGAAGGCGCTCGATACCGGCGAATTTCCCGGCGAGGAAACCCACAGTTACCTTCGGCAGCGCAACGCCAACAGCATCGCCGTCATCGGCATCGAAAGCGTTCCCGCCATCGAAAACCTGGAGGCGATCCTGGACGTTCCCGGCATCGATGCCATCTTTGTCGGACCGAACGACCTCAGCATCACCCTGGGCGTCCCCGACCGCTACGACCATCCCGATTTCGAGGCCGCGCTCAGCCGCATTCTCCGCACCTGTCAGGCCCGGAACGTGCCGGTCGCCGTCCACCTGATGGACAACGACCGGGCCGCCCGGTGGATGGAGGCAGGCGTCCGCTTCGTTCTCCACTCCAACGACATCCGCGCCATGGTCAAAGGGTTCCAGGCCGACTTCACCGCCCTGCGCGAGACGGGCAAGCGGCTGGAAGGTTCTTGAGATTTGTGGGCCGGACCTTTTATTTTCTCTGGATAGCGGATTCGGGGCAGAGGAGGAGGGCGACCCACCGGGCCGCCCTTCCAAGCGAAAATCATCTTTCCGGGCCGGGGCGGAGGATGCCGGACGGCCTAATCGATGCAGTCTGCGAGGAGCGGAAGCGACGAAGCCATCTCCAGGGTCACGCCTACGAGTAGAGCCTTCGCCATTGGGTGCGCTGGAGGTTGTCGTGTCGCTGCGCTCCTCGCAATGACATGGCCGGGCATAAGCTGTATACGGCAAGTTTCTTTTGGACAATATTGTGGAGGCTTTATGTTTCGTATCTGGCTGGAATACTCGCTGCCGACCGCATATGCGCCCCTGCTGGAAGGGGTGGCCGTAGCGGTTGAGGGCGAGGACGATCTTCATCAGGCGGAAGCGGTCATTGCCGGGGCGCGGCGGTTCTACGACGGGGCGCTGATGGACCGGGCTCCGGGTCTGAAGGTGATCTGCCGAACGGGCATCGGGATCGACAACATCTGCGTTCCCGACGCCACGGCCCGCCGAGTCGCGGTATGCAACACCCCTGATGCCCCGACCTTTTCCACAGCCGAACACACGCTTCTGCTGATCCTGGCGGTCGCCAAGCAGATCAAGCGAGCGGAGGCTTCCATGGCGGGTGAGGACGGAAGCGCCTTTTTTCATTCTCATTCCGGCCTGGAACTGTGGGGAAAGTGCCTGGGGCTGGTCGGCCTGGGGCGGATCGGGGGCCGGGTGGCGATAGCCGCCCGCGCCCTGGGGATGACCGTCATCGGATACGACCCCTTCGCGCCTCCGGGCCGGGCGGCTGAAGTCGGGGCGGAAGCCATTCCATCGTTCGAATCGCTGCTGGGCCGGGCCGATATCGTTTCCCTCCATCTGCCCGTATCCCCGGAGACCCGGCGACTGATCAACGCCGATACCCTGGCGATGATAAAGCCCGGCGCGATCCTTATCAATGCCGCCCGGGGCGGGCTGGTGGATGAAGCGGCCCTCCTGGATGCCCTCGCCCGGGGCCGTCTGGCCGGGGCCGGGCTGGATGTCTTCGATCCCGAACCGCCCTCCCCGGACAATCCGCTTCTCCACAGAAGCGATGTGATCGCCACCCCGCACATCGCCAGCGCGACCGGGGCCAGCCAGGAACGCCTATGGCAGACCGCCCTCTGCCAGGCCCTGATGGTACTGCGAGGCGTGCGCCCGCCCCACCTGGTCAATCCAGAGGTTTGGCCGGTGCAAGGGGATAATCAATAATCTTAACCATCCGCCAGCTTCAGCGAGCCGGGCTGGAAAGCGGGTGGATAGTTGAGATCAAGAATACACTTGCGGACCTCGATGTCGCCATCGAAGCCTTCGTTCTCGCGGAGGCGAACCAACTCGATGTCATTATCTCCGGCCCGCAGGGAGCGGGCAGGAACGTGGAACTGCACGATATCGTTCCAGCAGCCGTGGTCATAGTGGTTGTAGTGGTATCCGTTCCAGGCCAGGGAAGCGCCATTGATGCAGACATCGATATCGTCCAGGCGGTTGACGCCCGCCAAGTCCAGGATCAGGAGGGCGGCCGGCATCCTGTTCCGGGCCAGGGCCGCATCGAAATCATCGGCCACTCTGAGCGGACAGGAGGCCGACGGCTCGCCTGGAGCGACGCGAAAACGGCTTTTCCAGGGGCTGCCGAATATCTGCGCGTCCCAGGGCCATACGGCCATCACATATTGCTTGTCCCCGAGGAAGACCGCTTCCGGGTGGCTCAGTTCGATGAAGGACTGGCGGGCTATCGGCCCGTCGGCGCATGTGAAATTGAACAGGCTGACGCCGTCGGCCCCGTTCCGGTAATGCGCCGCCGCAACGGCCCGCAGATAGGGCAAAGAGGGCGGCCCGAACCCGTCCTCCACGCCGTTCCCCGGGCGCAGGCCCGTTCCCCCGCCCCCTGATGCGACCAGCCAGTGCAACTGGCCTTCAATGCCCGGAAAGACCTTGCAGCCGCTTCTGCGCGCCTGCTCGATCCACCAGTCGGCGGGAGCGTCCGGCGTGTGGTCTCCCACGCCCCCCAGTGTAACCTGATCCAGAAGCCCGTTTGCCAGCCATCGGTCGACGGCTAATCCGCTGGCGAGGCAGATGCGAGGGTCATATTCGAACCGGGCGCTGAGCGTCCGGCGGGACGCCCGGGTCATATCGCGCAGGCGGCAGAGGAGTTCGGTCATCCTGTGCCGTCCGGCATCCTCCGCCCCGGCCCGGAAAAAGGGCCGGAACCGTGTAAAATCCAGATCGATGCCGTCCACTTCATAGCCGTCCAGGATTTCCCGGATCTGGGCCAGGCGGTAATCATGCACATCCGGGTGCGCGTAATCGAGCTGGCCGGAGGGCAGAAGAGCCTCCGGGTGGGCATCAAGCCAGCCTGAAAGCAGTTCCGGAAAATACCAGGAGCCGTCGGGACGCCGGTAGGTGTGGTGAGCGTCGTTCATACGGAGCGAAAACTGGCAGGCCATATTTTCCCGGTGGCAGGCCGAGGCGACGATCCGGAGCGGGTCCGTCCCCTGCTCATCCAGCGAGCGCAACGTCTCCCGGATGCGCCAGACGTGCATGGTATCGATCCGATCCATCCGGTCACCGACTCGCGGCAGAAAAGAGGAGCGATACTGCACCGCATGGCCTCCGAGCGAGCCGAACTGGTAGATTTGCACCCCTGTTCCCGCCACCGGCCCGACGGTGGCGCGGACAATATCCTCCGGCGACATCGGTGCGGGGTAGCGCATGTAGCTCGACCACCCGTCGTCGTTGTAAATGAGAGTCTTCATGGGCGATTCCTTTTTCGGACAAGCCGAGATATCAGGCTCGTTTTCTGCAAGCGCAGTCGACTTTCCTCTCTTTTTTGACGCCTGATTCCTTAACCTGTTATAATAATTTGGTTCTACTACGTCCGGGTGTGCTTATACTGGAGGGCCTGCGGCATAAGCCGGAACGAATTATGTTCCGAGAACCAGGAAAGAGAGAGGACATGACTGAGAGAAAGAAAATAACCATTGATGGGAACGAGGCGGCAGCAAGCGTCGCCCATCGGCTGAGCGAAGTCATTGCTATTTATCCGATCACTCCCTCTTCCAACATGGGAGAGCTGGCCGACCAGTGGTCTGCCGAAGGCAAAAAGAACATCTGGGGCACGATCCCTCTGGTGGTCGAGATGCAGAGCGAGGGAGGCGCTTCCGGAGCCGTACACGGAGCGCTCCAGACAGGCGCTCTTTCCACCACCTTCACGGCATCCCAGGGCTTGCTCCTGATGATCCCCAATATGTACAAGATCGCCGGTGAATTGACCTCCACCGTCTTTCATGTGAGCGCCCGGTCGGTGGCAGCCCACGCGCTCTCGATCTTCGGCGACCATTCCGATGTGATGGCGATCCGGGGAACGGGCTGGGCGATGCTCTGCTCCGGCTCCGTTCAGGAGGCCATGGATATGGCGGCTATAGCTCACTCCGCCACCCTTGAGTCCCGGGTTCCCTTCCTGCACTTTTTCGACGGCTTCCGCACCTCGCACGAAGTCCTGAAGATCGAAATGCTGAATGACGATGACCTCCAGGCGATGGTCGGCGATGACCCGGTACACGCCCATCGCGCTCGCGCCCTTTCTCCCGAAAGCCCCAAATTACGCGGTACGGCACAAAATCCCGATGTCTTCTTCCAGGCGCGGGAGGCGGCCAACCCCTACTACGACCGGTGCGCCGGCCTGGTGCAGGAGGCCATGGACAAATTCGCCGCCCTGACGGGCCGGGCCTATCGCCTGTTCGATTATGTCGGCGCTCCCGATGCCGAGCGAGTGATCGTCATGATGGGATCGGGCGCGGAAGTGGCGCATGAGGCGGTCGAATATATGAACGCCCGGGGAGAGAAGGTCGGCCTGGTCAAGGTACGGCTCTTCCGGCCCTTCTCGGCGGAAGCCTTCTTGAAGGCGATCCCCGCCACCGCCAAGTCTATCGCCGTTCTCGACCGATGCAAGGAAGCGGGCAGCGCGGGCGAGCCGCTTTACCAGGACATTCTCACGGCTCTGGGAGAGGCACTCGTGCGCGGCGTTTCCCCCTTCGGCGGCACGATCCCTCGGGTGGTGGGCGGGCGCTACGGACTCTCCTCCAAGGAATTCACCCCGGCGATGGTCAAGGGCGTTTTCGATGGCCTGAGGGAAGAGGCTCTCAAGGCCACGACCCCGCAGCACTTCACCATCGGGATCGAGGATGATGTGACCCACCTCAGCCTGCCATACGACCCGAATTTCATCACCGAGGGCGACGATATCGTCCGGGCGATGTTCTTCGGGCTGGGAGCCGACGGGACGGTGGGCGCGAACAAGAACTCCATCAAGATCATCGGCGAGGACACCGACAACAACGCCCAGGGCTACTTCGTTTACGACTCGAAAAAGTCCGGCTCCATGACGGTTTCCCACCTCCGCTTCGGCCCTTCCACCATCCGATCCTCCTACCTGATCTCAAGCGCGAACTTCGTGGCCTGCCACCAGTTCAACTTCCTGGAGAGAATCAATGTTCTGGAGGCCGCCGCGGAGGGAGCCGTCTTCCTCCTGAACAGCACCTTCGGGCCGGACGAGGTCTGGGATCAACTGCCCCGGCCCGTCCAGGAGCAGATCATCGCCAAGAAGCTGCGCTTCTTCGTGATCGACGGCTACCATGTGGCGAAAAACGCCGGGATGGGGAACCGCATCAATACGGTCATGCAGACCTGCTTCTTTGCCATCAGCGGCGTACTGCCCCGGGAGGAGGCCATCGAGCGGATCAAATACGCTGTCCGCAAGACATACGGTAGGCGCGGTGAGGCGGTCGTGCAGCGCAACTTCGAGGCCATCGACAGCGCCCTGGCCCAGCTTCATGAGGTCGAGGTTCCCGCTCGGGCGACCAGCACGGTCGATCTGAAGCCCGCCTTCTCCGATGAGGCTCCCGATTTTATCAAGAACGTTCTGGGTTCCATCTTCGGAGGCAAAGGCGACGCTCTGCCCGTGAGCGCCATGCCGGCAGACGGCACCTTCCCCACGGCCACCTCCCAGTGGGAGAAGCGCAATATCTCCCTCGAAATCCCGGTGTGGGATGAGAACACCTGCGCCCAGTGCGGGAAGTGCATCCTGGTCTGTCCTCATGCCGTCATCCGTTCGAAAATCTACGACCCCGCCCTGCTGTCCGGCGCTCCGGCCACATTCAAGTCGACCGGGGCGAAGTGGACGGAATTCAAGGGGCAGTCGTTCACCCTCCAGACCGCTCCCGAGGACTGCACCGGCTGCGGCCTCTGCGTGGAGGCGTGCCCGGTCAAGAACAAGACCGAGGTTCGGCTCAAAGCCATCAACATGGCCCCTCAGCCGCCCATCCGCGAGAGCGAGAACGAGAACTGGAAGTTCTTCCTGGGCCTTCCCGAGGTGGAACGCGGCAGGCTCAAGGTCAATATGGTCAAGGACGTGCAGCTTCTTCAGCCTCTCTTCGAGTTCTCCGGGGCCTGTGCGGGCTGCGGCGAAACCCCTTATCTCAAGCTCATGTCCCAGCTTTTCGGGGACAGAGCCATCGTGGCGAATGCAACTGGCTGCTCCTCCATCTACGGCGGCAACCTGCCCACCACCCCCTGGGCGCGGAACGCGGACGGGCGCGGCCCTTCCTGGTCGAACTCGCTCTTCGAGGATAATGCGGAGTTCGGGCTGGGCTTCCGCCTGACCATCGACAAGCACCGGGAATACGCCGGGGAGCTGCTGCAAAAGCTGTCCGGGCAGTTGAGCGAAGACCTGGCGCGCCGTCTCCTGGAGACCGCCCAACTGACCGAATCCGGCATCGCGCAGCAGAGAGGCAATGTCGCGGAACTGAAAGCGGCCCTGGCTTCCATCGATTCCGACGACGCCCGGAACCTCCTCAGCGTGGCCGATACCCTGGTGCGCCGGAGCGTCTGGATCGTCGGCGGGGACGGCTGGGCCTACGATATCGGCTACGGCGGCCTGGATCACGTGCTGGCCTCCGGCAGAGATGTGAATATCCTCGTCCTGGATACGGAAGTCTATTCCAACACCGGTGGGCAGATGTCCAAAGCGACCCCGAAAGGCGCGGTGGCGAAGTTCGCGGCAGGCGGCAAGCGCCAGGGCAAGAAGGAGCTAGGGCTGTTCGCGATGGCCTACGGCAATGTCTATGTGGCGAAGGTGGCTCTGGGGGCCAATGACGGCCACACCATCCGGGCCTTCCTGGAAGCGGAAAGCTACCCCGGTCCCTCCATCATCATCGCCTACTCGCACTGCATCGCCCACGGCTACGACCTGCGCCTGGGCCTGGAGCAGCAGAAGAACGCGGTGAACTCCGGCTACTGGCCGCTCTACCGCTACAACCCGGCGATCAGGGCCGACGGGAAAAATCCCTTCATCCTGGACTCCAAAAAGCCCGCGCTGCCGGTCGAGAAATACATGTACAACGAAACCCGCTTCAAGATGCTCACCCAGATGGATCCCGAAGCGGCGGCCCGACTTCTCGGCGAAGCCCAGCAGGAAATCGACGACCGCTACGCTCAGCTTGAGTATCTTGCAGGGCAGTAATGCAGGGGGTAGGGGGTAGGGGGTAGGGGGTAGAGTGTGGCGTCAGCTCCATTTACGCAGCCGCCACACCCCGCACCCTAAACCCTACCCCCTATCCCCTTACCTCGTGGATGGAGAATAACATGCCTGATCTGACGACGAAATACCTGGGTCTGACCCTTGCGAATCCGCTCGTACACAGCGCGAGTCCTTTAGCCAAGAATCTGGACAGCATCCGCCAGATGGAGGACTCCGGTGTGGGGGGAATCGTGCTGCACTCGCTCTTCGAAGAGCAGATCAACCGGGACATAAACGAGCTGGATGAGTTTCTTTTCCAGGGCACGGACGCCTACGCGGAATCGCTGTCCTACTTCCCGGAGCCGCAGGAATACCAGTTCGGCCCGGATGAATACCTGGAGCATATCCAAAAAGCTAAAGCGGCGGTGAAGGTTCCGATCATCGCCAGCCTGAACGGGATCTCGACCGGCGGCTGGATCGGATATGCTAAAAAGATGGAGCAGGCCGGGGCCGACGCCCTGGAACTCAACATCTACTTCATTCCCACCGATCCGGCCCTGGCGGGATCGGAAGTGGAATCCACCTATGCGGCGCTGGTCCGGGATATCAAGGGGAGCATCGGGATACCGGTGGCCGTCAAGCTCAGCCCCTTCTTCAGCAACATGGCCCATGTCGCCAGAGACCTGGAGGCAGCCGGGGCCGACGCGCTGGTCCTCTTCAACCGCTTCTACCAGCCCGATTTCGACCTGGAAGAGCTGGAAGTGATCCCGAAGGCCACGCTGAGCGCGGGCGGAGAATCCCAGGAGTTCCTCCTGCCTCTCCGGTGGACCGCGATTCTTTACGGCAAGGTGGAGTGCGACCTGGCCCTCACAACCGGCGTTCACAGCGCCGCCGAGGTACTCAAGGGTCTGATGGCCGGGGCGAAGGTCACCATGATGACCTCCGAACTGCTGACTAACGGCATCGGGCGCATCACCGAAATCATGGCCGATCTGGTGAACTGGATGGAAGAGAAAGAATACGAATCCGTCCGGCAGATGATCGGGAGCATGAGTCAGAAATCCGTTCCCTACCCCTCTGTCTTCGAACGCGCCCACTACATGCGGGCGCTGAGCAGCTACCGGGTCGGGTAGGCTGATCCACATCAAAAGGCCGCACTCTACGGTGCGGCCTTTTTTGTTTTGGGGAGAATGCGCCGGATATCGACTTTTCAGCTTTCCTCGTTCCATCAGGCTCAATCCTCTGCCCTGATCAAACCGGCCCTTTCTCTACCCTGAACACCAGTTCCGTCGGGAACTCGAATTTCTGCCAGGGCCAGTTTTTGCCGGAAATCAGGCTGAGGAAATGGGATTCGTAGTGGGGAACCATTCCTTTCGGGCGTCCTCCCAGGCTTCGGGCCGGATAGGAGACGATCAGGTAACGCGCCCTGACTTTTTCCAGAAGAGTTCTGCCGGCGGACTTGTCCACTTGCTCCAGGCAGGGGATGGTTTTCAGAATCAGGGCCAGGTCGGCCTCCGGCAGAGGGCAGCCCGACAGAACATCGCACGCGACAGATTCCCCTTTGACGGGCAACAAGCGCATGAACTCCCGGAGGAAGCGCATCATATCGAGGTAGATGTCGCAGGCGAAGTATTCCATTCCGTCAAAGGGCATCCAGGGGAGAGCCAGGGGGTTGAGGCCGCAGGCGATGTCAACGACCGAACGGACGGGCGGCAGTCCGGCCAGGATTTCGCCGTAGAAGCGGTCGAGGAAGGGAAGGCGCTCCCGTGTGGAGGCATGGGATTGCATGGCTTTCCGGCAGGTGGCCTTAAGCGCATCGCTACCGCCGGGCTGTACGGCTTCTTCCAGCCTGGAGAGCCAGAGGGAATAGGGCATTTCTCCTTCCTGATAGGCCCCGCCGATCTGGTGAAGCTTGTTTTTCGTGGCCCGGACCGCTTCTTTGAAAGAGCGCCCTTTTGAAAGCTCGCAGGAGCCGATGCTCCGGATCGTCGCCTCGCAGACCTGGCGGTATTTGGCGCTGAGGCGCACCACCTGCGCCAGCCTTTCCAGGGCGTCTTCCCTCAAAGGATTTCCCTCAACAGGCCGGTAAGCTGGCTCATGAAACGGAGGTTGTGGATGGTGGCGAGGCGGAAGAAAAGGGTGTCGCTGATTTTGAAGAGATGGTGCAAGTAACCGAGCGAGTAGCGGGCGCAGCAGAGGCCGTCGCATGCCCTGGAGACCGGCCCGGCGATTTTGATGTGCTTTTTGTCTCCGATGTAGAGATAATCGAGCCATTTTCCTTCGAGCCGGGAAGGGGCCGCGCCCCCGGCCCATCGATAGAGCCGCCCGTGGCGGGCGTCCCGGGTCGGCATGGCGCTGTCGAAAATGCCGTAACCGAGGCGGGCGCATTCGGCGATATTGGCCGGGTGGCCCACCCCCAAAGCATGCATGGGCAGGTGAGAGGGGATCAGGCTGCGGGTGTAGGCGATCATCTCGGTCAGAAGATTGCCTTCGGCATCGAGGGGCCATCCGCCGTAGCCGTAGCCGTCGAAGCCTATTTCCAGCAGCCTGCTGGCGCACTCCCGGCGCAGTTCCCTTGAGCCTCCCCCCTGGATGACCGCAAAAAGAAGCGGCCTCTGCCCGTCTCCCGGCTTCTTTTGATGGAGGATGCGCTCGAACTCCTCCTTACACCGGGCGGCCCAATCCACTGTCCGCCGGACAGATTCCTGCTGGGCGGGAAAGGGGTCGTCCACATGGGTGCAGTCATCCAGGCAGATCGCCACATCCGCCCCGTAGCTCAGTTGAAGCTGGATGCTTTTCTCAGGGGAGAGTTGCACTTTGCGGCCTGAATCATCGGGCCGGAAGATGATCTCCTTGTTGGTCAGCAGGCCCCGCTTTGGGTTCTGGCGGATCAGGGAGTATGCCTGGAAGCCTCCGGAGTCGGTGACGATGGGCCGGTTCCATCCCGCCATCCGGTGCAGCCCGGCCAGAGCATGGATGGTGGAGGAGCCGGGCCGCTGCATCAGGTGGAATGCGTTCATAACCACCGCCTGAATGCCGCATTCCTCCAGGTCGCGGCTGTCGGCGGCGCGGACAACCCCCTGAGTGGCGTCCGGCAGGAAGAGGGGCATTTCCAGAGCGCCGTGCGGCAGGGAAAGAGAGGGCTTGTCCGGGCTCATGGGGCGCTCCTCAAGTCTGCTTGCCTGCGATCACGACGGTGTACTCCCCCCGGGGGTCCGATCCCTCCAGCTGGCCCAGCAGCTCCGACAAAGGGCCGCGGTCCACGGACTCGAAGAGTTTGGTCAGGTCGTTGGCGACCGCGGCTTCGCGGTCGCCGTAGATTTCGAGAGCATCTTTGAGGAAGGCTTTCAGGCGATAAGGACTTTCGTAGAAGATGAGGGTGTGCGGGGACGCCTCATCGACCCGGAGGAATTTGCGCCGGGGGCCGGGTTTGTGCGGGGGGAAGCCCCGAAAGGTGAAGCTGTGTACCGGCAGGCCGGAGAGAACCAGGGCCATCACTAAGGCCGTCGGGCCAGGAATGGCCGTGACCGGCACGCCCGACCGGATCGCCTGGCGCACCAGGGTGAAGCCGGGGTCCGAGATGCCGGGCGTTCCGGCCTCTGTCACCAGGGCCACCGTTTTGCCCTGCTCCAGCAGGACTATCAGCCTGCCGACCGCCTGGGATTCATTATGCTCGTGAAACGATGCCTGCGGTTTTTTGATCTCGAAATGCTTCAGAAGGATGCCTGTCTTCCGGGTATCCTCGCTGGCGATCAGGTCGGCGCTCTTCAAAGTCTCCAGAGCGCGCAGGGTGATATCCCCCAGGTTGCCAATGGGGGTCGAAACGATATAAAGCATCGGAAAGCCTCTGCGGATGGATTCGATAAACTTACAGCCCTTCGCCGGACACCCCGCCCGATACCAGGAAAGCCATGATTTTAGAGCTTTCAATATTTAGAGGCGTTACCTGTTCCCTTGCGAAGATCAGCACATTGCCCGCGAAGTTATATGCCTGGGGAAGATAGACGGCCACATGATCGGGAAGGCCCACAGTCTCCAGGCTGTCCCGGGTGATGAACCCCAGCGCCCGGGCGGTCCCTCCTGGCGTCAGGCTCACCAGGACAGGCTGGTCAAAGCTTTTTTTGTCCCCGACGAAGGCCCCGATGAGGTCTTTGAGAGAGCCGTAGACCAGCTTGACCACCGGAGGCTTGGTGAAGATCGCCTCAATATAATTAAACGCCCTGCGGGTGATGATATTCGACCCCAGGAAGCCCACCAGAAGGATAATGAAGACCGTGATTAAAAAGCCCACGCCGGGGATGGGCAGGTTCAGCCATCCGTCGATTTTGGTGAAAGCCAGGTAGATCAGATACGCCGTGCCGACCGTCGGGATCAGGATCAGCAGCCCTTCCACGAAATAGCGGATCACCCGGCTGAACCGGCTGCGGGCCGGCAGCTTCCGGCATATATCTTCATCTTCTATGCTGATTTTGGGGTTGACGTTTTTATCCATTCGCATCCTCGAAAAAGATCGACTTTTCGCCTATAGGTTCATCATATCGTCGGGGAATCCTTTCTTTACGCGCCCGTCCTGATGGCAGCCCCGATATTCCGGCAAGCAACCGCATCGATGCCATCGTGCAGACTATTTACGACGAGGCCGGATCGATATCATCGTAAAGGGTGTCCCTGAAGAGGCCGCAGTCGATTAGGTCTGCGGCCTTCGCTCGGATTGATATTTGACATAGCCTCAGAGACATGGTATACTTACTATGGTTTTTGTTTGTTTTTATTTTGTTATGCTCGGAGGGTAACAGGCGGGAGGTGGGAATGTTGCCGGGAGGCAGGCTGGAAAATACGGTTATGGAAGAGGATCCGATTTATCCGAACAGGCAGGGCAAGTCGGTTTATATCGAAACCTACGGCTGCCAGATGAATGTCAGCGATTCCGAGATGATGACCAGGGTGCTGAAGCAGGCCGGTTATGGCGTGGCAGCCGATCTGGAGCAGGCCGACGTGATTTTGCTCAACACCTGCGCCGTGAGGGAACATGCGGAGCAGCGGATACTGGGGCGCGTCGGGCAGTTGGCGCAGTGCCGGGTCAGGAAGCCGCATCTTCTGCTGGGATTGTGCGGGTGCATGGCCCAGCACCTCCGGGACAGGCTGCTGCGGCAGATCCCCTATCTGAACCTGGTGGTCGGCCCGGACGGCTACCGCCGCCTGCCGGAGCTGATCGCCCGGGCCTCCGAAGAGGCAGTGATCGATGTGCGGCTCGATAGGACGGAGGCTTACGAGGATATCGCGCCTGTCCGGGCCGATGGGGTAAGCGCCTTTGTGACCATCATGCGGGGGTGCGACAAGGTCTGTTCGTTCTGCATCGTCCCCTTCGTGCGGGGCCGGGAGCGGAGCCTCGCGCCGGAGGCGATTTTAGCCGATGTGCGCCGCCTGGCCGCATCGGGGGTTAAAGAGATCACCTACCTGGGCCAGACGGTCAACTCCTATTACCATGATGAAACCGATTTTGCCGGGCTGCTGCGCCGGACCGAAGATATTGACGGCATCGAGCGCATCCGGTTCATGTCCCCTTATCCGGCGGATATGACGGACCGGGCTATCGAGGCGATGGCCTCCTGCAAGAAGGTCTGCCGCCACCTCCATCTGCCGTTGCAATCGGCCTCCGACCCGGTGCTGGAACGGATGCGGAGGCAGTATACGGTGGGGGAATACCGCCATCTGGTGCGCCGCCTCCGGGAAGCCATGCCCGATCTCTCGCTGACAACCGATATCATCGTCGGCTTCCCCGGCGAAACGGAAGAGGATTTCCGGCTCACATACGATTTTCTGGAGGAGATGCGATACGATTCGGCCTTTCTCTTCAAATATTCGGCCCGAGAGGGAACCCGCGCCTACCGCTGGGGCGATATCTTGAGCGAGGAGGAGAAGAACCGGCGGCTGGAAGAGATCATCGCCCTCCAGGAGCGCATCACAGTGGAGGCGAACCGGGAATGGGTGGGCCGAATCGCCGATGTCATGGTGGAAGGAGAATCCAGGCGCAGCGATTCGGAGTGGTACGGGCGCACCTCGCAGTATAAAACCGTCGTCTTTCCTCGCAACGGGGAGCGGCCCGGGGAGATCGTGCCGGTCACCATCGAGGAAGCGAGAACCCATACCCTGGTCGGCAGAAGGGCGGGGTGACGGCATGGAACTGCAAAAGGCGCTCAAAGAATGGGCCGTTGTGGTACGGGCGCTCCGGGAGGGCAGGCAGTGCCTTCTGCTCCGCAAGGGTGGGATCATCGAGAAAAACGACGCCTTCGAGGTGGAATCCCCGGCCTTCCTTCTCTTCCCCACCTACGAGCATCAGGATGCCTCGATCCTGCGCCCGGAGTGCCACGGCTGGCTGTCCGAAACCCTTTCCGCCCGCCCCGCCGAAGGCCACGTCCTGATCGATACTTACGCCGAGGTTGTGGGGGCGCATGTGGTCGGAAGCCCCGAAGTCCTTGCATCGCTGAAAGAGGAGTACATCTGGACCGGCGCTTACATGGAGTCCCGAATGGCCTTCCGCCCTGCCAATCCCCTCTTCGCCCTGATCCTGCGCGTCCACCGTCTGGCCGCCCCGCAGGCAGCGCCGGTCTTGAATGAATACGGGGGCTGCCTCTCCTGGATCGATCTGGCGGAGCCGGTCAGCATCGAGGGGGCCAGGCCGGCGCTGTCGGAGGAGGAATTTAGGGCGAGGGCGGACAGGATAATGGGAAAGTTGAGGGCATAAGCGCAGGATTTACTGCGATAAATAGCGCAGTTCGTTGGATATATAATTCCATTTCCGAAAAACATCCAGGGCGTTCTCATAGGCCAGCTTCGATGCCAGGCGGCTGCGGGCAACCCGATAAAAGAAAGGCTCCAATCGGTCATGCGGTCGGCAGGACGCCATGATCCGCTCGTATCCGGGATGCGGGCTTCTCAGGTTGGCGGCATCGCATAAAACCCCCAGCACGGACATATCCCCGATCTTCCGGGCGGCCTCGATCAATCTATCTTCATCAATCAGATCGATATGGCGCTCCAGCCAATCCAGCACGACCCAGGTGAGTCGTCCCGATTCGCGGCAAAAAGCGGTGCTTTCCGCAATCAATTCTTCGGGCCGCCGCTCCCGGATATCTTCCTGCTTTTTTGAAAGCAGCACGGATCCTCCCAGGTGGTGCCACTCCTGAAAAAGACGGTCTAATCTATCCGCCACCCCTGTTCCTCCAGAAAATACTGCATTTTCTGCGCCCAGTCCGGTCGAAATCGTCCGCCATGGCGCATTATCCCGACCAACACGGTTTTTTCCTTATCCGATAATTGGGGAAGCAGCAGCTCTAAATCCTCCATGTCCTGCTCGCGCAGGGCAATGATTTTCATTGCCGCCTGTTCGGGCCGTCCCAGGGCATAAAGCCGCAAATGGCGCAAGGAAAAATCGAGGGAAGCCAGCCGGTGGCCGAAATCGGGAGGCAAAATATCGGAGAAGCCCTTCGCGGCGTCATTCAGCCAGGTGTCGGGCAGGTTGTTTGCATCCGCGACAGCCCGAGCAGCCCGGCGGAGTTCGGAGAGGTCTCCTCCAATCACGATTACATCGATATCGCGCGTGGCTCTGTCGGCTCCGAAACGCAAGATCATCGCGGCCTCGCCTATTACAACAACATCCAGCGATGCGGTTAAGCGGTCATCTAACGCCTGAAGGATGTCAACAAGATCTTGTCTATCCATTGAGCGGCGTCTTATCCCCCGCCCCAGAGCAGCCTTGTGGCGTCGGTGAGGTTGATGACCCACTGCGGGTAGACGCCGATGAAGAGGGTGAAGATCAGCGTGACCGCCAGGGCGTACTGGAGGTAGCCCGGTTCCGGCGTAGGGGCGGGCGTTTTCTCGTCATAGAGGTACATATAGCGCACGATATTGAAGTAGTAATAGAGGGAGATGGCGGTGTTGACCAGCATGAAGACGGCCAGCCAGATCAGATGAGCCTGGACGGCCGCCAGGAAGAGATAGAATTTGCCGACAAAGCCTGCGGTGGGAGGCAGGCCGGTCAGGGAGAGCATGAAGACCGCCATCAGCATCGCCAGCCGGGGATTGGAGCGGCTGAGGCCGCTGTAGTCCTCGATCAGCTCGCTGCCCCGGTTGTTGTAGAAGGCGGTGGCGACGGCGAAGGCCCCCAGGTTCATGAAGAGGTAGACCAGCAGGTAGAGCGCGATCCCGTTGATGCTGTAGTCCTGGCTGTCCGGGTAGGCTGCCAGGCCGACCAGCACATAGCCCGCATGGGCGATGCTCGAATAGGCCAGCATCCGCTTCACGTTGCGCTGCGTGATCGCGACCACATTGGCGAAGGTCATAGTGACCGCCGCTAGAACGGCGATGACCGGAACCCAGTTCAACTGCTCCACCGGGAAAGCGGTCACCAGCAGGCGCACCAGGGCGGCGAACCCGGCGGCCTTCGGCCCGACGGACAGGAAGGCCGTCACCGGCATGGGAGCGCCCTCATAGACATCGGGCGACCACTGGTGGAAGGGCACGATGGCGATTTTGAAACCCAATCCGACCAGGATAAAGACAAAGGAGACATAGAGAAGCAGCTTGGTTTCCGGCACATCGGGCAGGGAAGTCATAGCCCTGCTGATCTCGCCCAGACTGGTGGCCCCGGTCATGCCGTAGAGGAGGGACATGCCGTAGAGCATCACGGCTGCCGAAACCGCCCCGTAGAGGAAGTATTTGACGGACGCCTCCACCGAGCGGGCGCTGTTTTTGAGATAACCGGCCATCACGTAACCGGTTAAGCTCAGGAATTCGATGGAGAGGTAGATCATGATCAGGTCGGCAGAGGAGGCCACCAAAGCCATTGCCAGGCCGGAAAAAAGGAGCAGGGAATAGAACTCCGCCTGGTCGATCCGCCGCCACTTCTTCAAAAACTCCACCGACATCAGGGCCACCACCGCCACCGACAGGATGGCGATGAGTTTGAAGATAATAGCGAACTCGTCCACCACGAAATTGCCGCCGAAGGTCATACCCTCCCCCGGCTTGTTCTGCATGAACAGCCCCAGAGAGGGGGCCACCGCAAAGAGGCTCAGCACCACCGTCAGGAACCACGGCTCCAGCGCAGGCCCCAGGAACTTCTCTCCCCCGGAACCCTTTCGGAAGGGGAAGACCCCGGCGAGCAGCACCAGCATCGCCGCCAGGCAGAGGATGATTTCCGGCCAGAATATCGTGTAATCGAACACCGCTTTTCGCTCTCCCTGTTATCGCGCCCGGTGGCTAACCGCCTAACGCGCCGCCTGCGACTTTCTGGACGTTCTGGACGAGGGTATCCAGGCTGCCCCCCATCAGATCCAGGATGGGCTTGGGATAGATGCCGAACAGGAGCATGAAAGCCGCCAGGGGCCACAGGCTCCACCATTCGTATTTGTTCATATCGGGCAACCCGGCGGTTTTGGGGTTTGGCTCGCCCAGGAAGATACGCTGGATCATCCAGAGGAAGAAGGCTGCCGTGATGATGATGCCCAGCCCGGCGATACAGGTCATGACGGTCAGAGACGGCACCCCGAACGCGCCCCGGAAGACGAAGAACTCGCTCACGAAGCCGCTCAACAGGGGCAGGCCCAGGGATGCGAAGGCCGCCATACGCATGAAGAAGGAATAGACCGGCATCTGGGAAGCCAGGCCGCCGTAGGTTCCCATATCGCGGCTGTGGGTGCGCTCATAGATGACCCCAACCAGGAGGAAGAGCGCCCCGGTGATGATGCCGTGGTTGAACATCTGGAGCATCGCTCCGTTCATAGCGATGATGCGGCTGTTCTCCAGGGCCAGTTGGGATGCGCCCCCGGTGGCCGCATAGGCCACCCCTGCGGGGGCGACCGCGGCGGTGATTCCCAGCATGGTATAGCCCATGTGGTTGACGGAGGAATAGGCGATCATCTTCTTGAGGTCGCGCCCTTCGGTGAGGTGCTGGGCCATCGCCACCAGAGCGCCGTAGACGATGCTGATCAGGGCCAGAACCGCCAGGATGCCGGAATAGGCCGCTGTCGCGCCGGGCACGATGGGGAGGATGAAGCGAAGGAAGCCGTATCCCCCCATCTTCAGGAGGACGCCCGCCAGGATGACCGAACCGGCGGTCGGAGCCTCGACATGGGCATCGGGAAGCCAGGTATGGAAAGGCCACATCGGCACCTTGATAGCGAATCCCAGGAAGAAGCCCCAGAAAATCCAGGCAGCCACGGTGGGATTGATCGCTCCCTGCTTGGCGGCCATCTCCAGGATGTCAAAGGTTCCGGTCTGGAAGTAGCAGGCCAGCCCGGCGAGGAGCATCGCCACGCTGCCCACCAGAGTATACAGGAAGAACTTGATGGCCGCGTATTCCCTCCTCGGGCCGCCCCAGATGCCGATGAGGAAGTACATCGGCACCAGGCTGATCTCCCAGAAAACGTAAAACAGGAAAAAGTCCAGGGCCACGAAGACGCCCACCATCCCCGTTTCGAGCAGCAGGAAGAGGAAGAAATACTCTTTCGGGCGCTCGGTCACGACGAAGGAGTAGATGATCGACAGGGTGGACAGAAGGGCCGTCAGGAACACCATCGGGATGCTGATGCCGTCCACCCCCATATGGTAATTGACGCCCAGCCCGGCGATCCAGGGCGCTTTCACCACGAACTGCATCTCCGAGTTCGTCGGCTGGTAGAGGCCCCAGAGATACATCGAAAAAACGAGAGGCCACGCGCTGACGAACAGGGACCACCACTGAATCCAGGTGCGCTTCTCTTTCGGGATAAACAGCACGACAACGGCCCCGACCAGCGGGATAAAGGTGATCAGGGTCAGTATCCATTTGTCCATCGGGTGCGACAGCCTCCTTAAGACTGAGTTAGGGCTTTCGTCTGGCTATTAGCGTCAGGGCGCAGCTTATCGTTCAGAGTGAAATCATCTCCAGGGGCGCATAAAGCTGAGATTGCCGCGTCGCGTCGCTCCTCACAATGACATTGTTGGGGCGTTAGCTCCTTATCGGATGAGCCACATATAGATGCCGCCGAAGATCAGCAAGGTTCCCAGGAACACGATCAGAAGGTAGGTCTGCACCACGCCTGTTTGGACGTAGCGGACTGTATAGCCCAGGCCCTTCGGGAGATAACCCGCCAGATTCACGAGGCCGTCCACCACATAGCGGTCGACCAGCTCGTTCATGCGGGAAAGCTGGACGGTCAGCCACCCGACCAGATTGACCAACATATCGATTACATACTGGTCGAAACGGAACGTGGCCCGGTTGACCGCAAACAGCGGGAGGACAAAGACGGTATACATCACTTCGTCCCAGTAGAATTTGTTCTTGATCAGGACGTAAAGCGGGCGGATGCCGACCAGAGCGTAGCGCAGGCCGCTCAGGCGGGTATACATCAGGATGCCTGCGCCGATGCCTGCCAGGGCTACCAGGGACGAGAGGGCAGCCATACCCAAACTGAATTGATGCTCCTCGATGCCCTCGAAACGCACATAGTGAGAGAAGTGAAACATTCCGGTTAGAATGGCTAAGCCGATCAAGACTGTCATCGCGGCCAGCGCCATCAGAGGAACCGTCATCACGAAGGGGCTTTCGTGGGCGTGGATATGTTCGTCCCGAGGGCTGCCGAAAAAGGTCAGGATGAGCAGCCGGGTCATATAGAAGGCGGTCAGGAATGCGCCGATCAGGCCGCCATAGAAAACAAGAGGCCCTGCGGCGCTGTGGCTGTGGAATGCGGACAGGAGGATTTCGTCCTTGCTCCAGAATCCGGCCAGAGGGGGGATGCCTGCCAGAGCCAGTGTTCCGATCATGAATGTCCAGAAAGTATAGGGCATTTTATGGCGTAGGCCGCCCATCTGCATCATGTCCTGGGTTCCGGTTCCGTGAATGACGCTGCCGGAGCCGAGGAAGAGGAGCGCCTTGAAGAAGGCGTGGGTGATGAGGTGGAACAGCCCTGCGGTATAGCCGCCGATGCCGAGGGCCATCATCATATAGCCGAGTTGGCTGACGGTTGAGTAAGCCAGCACTCGCTTGATATCGTTTTGCAGAACGCCGATCACGGCAGCCATGAGCGCGGTGAATACGCCGATAGCGGAAACGACCAGGAGAGCCAGCGGGTCGGCCTGGCTAAAGACCGGGTAGGTGCGGCCCACCAGGAAGACACCGGCGGCCACCATGGTGGCCGCATGGATGAGGGCGCTGACCGGGGTGGGACCTTCCATCGCATCGGGGAGCCATATGTGCAGGGGAAACTGGGCGGATTTCCCAACCGCGCCGCCGAAGAGGAGAAGGGCCGCGACGGTCAGTTGGTCGCCGGTCATCTGGTTCAGGCGGGCGAACATCTCGGAAAACTGGATGGAGCCGGTGTTGACGAAAAGCATCAGCCAGCCGAAGAAGAAGAGGACATCGCCCACGCGGGTGACCATGAACGCCTTTTTCGCCGCCCGCATCGCCGAGGAGCGCTCGTACCAGAACCCGATCAGGAGATAAGAGCAGAGGCCCATGATCTCCCAGCAAGCATAGAACAGGAGAATATTGTCCGCGATCACCAGTCCCAGCATCCCCGCCGAGAAAAGCGACAGATACGCGAAGAAGAGGGGATACCGCTTGTCCCCGTGCATATAGCCGATGGAGTATATCTGGATCATCGTGACGACGACGGTGACCATCGCCAGGGTGATGGCGGAAAGCTGGTCCACATAATAGCCCATCGGCATCCTCAGGCTACCGACCAGCGCCCAGAGGAAGTAGCCGCTCAGTGGAAACGATTCGCCGTGCGAGAAGAGCATCCGGACGGGAAAGGAGAGGGCCAGCAGTGTGGAGATGACGATGGCCCCGACCGCCGCCCGGTGGCGCACCTGCTTGCCCCAGAAAAGGGTGACCCAGAAAGCCAGAAAGGGCAGGATGGGGATCAGAGGGATCGTCAGGTCGAACGGACCGGCGGTTGATTCGGGCATGGGTTTCATTTCCTCGTGGCAGCGGGAAGGCTACCACCTCAAGAAATTGATCTCGTCCACATTGATGTGTTCCATATTGCGGTAGATGCACAGGATGATCGCCAGCCCCACGGCGGCTTCGGCGGCGGCGATAGTGATCACGAAGATGGCGAAAATCTGGCCTGTGAAGGGGTCCGCCGGTTTCGTCGGGATGAATCCGAAGGGCTGGATGAAGCGCCAGAAGGCCACCAGGTTGATGTTGGTGGCATTCAGCATCAGCTCGATGCTCATCAGGATGCCGACCGCGTTCCGCCGGGTGAGGACACCGTAGATGCCGATACAGAAAAGCGCGGCCCCGATCAAGAGGTATGCCTGGAGCATACCGGGTTCAGGCAGCATTCTGCTCCTCCTTCGCCAGCACAATCGCTCCGATGAGGGCCACCAGCAGCACCACAGAGGCCACCTCGAAGGGAATGAGATAAGTGCTGAGCAGTTGCATGCTGAAGGTGCGGAGCGCCTCCATCGGAGGCTGGGCGTCCGCCCCGGGCCGGGGACTCCAGTTAAAGCGGAGCAGCACCGACACCAGCAGCATAAAGACCAGGAGGCCCACCATGCCTCCGGTCAGGCGCTGCGTGGCCGATTCGGTCATCATTCTCCGGGCGGCCTGGGGAATGAGCATGATGGCGAAGATGATCAGAACCGTCACCGCGCCCACATAGACCAGCACCTGGATCATCGCCAGGTACTCGGCATGAAGGAGGATGTAGAGACCGGCCACCCCGATGAAAGAAAACGAGAGAAAAACAGCGCAGCGCACCATGTCCTTCATGGAGACGACCATGAGAGCGGAAACCAGGGTGACCGCCGACAGGGCGATAAAGGCCAGATTGTACCACAGGTTGGCAGAGAGCATGGCTAGTGTCCTCGCTAACGGAAGAGAAGGACATACGCGCCTGTCCAGGCGATATTCAGTAGGGCGACCGGCAGCAGAAACTTCCAGCACAGATCCATCAACTGATCGATCCGCACCCGGGGAAGGGTAGAGCGAACCCACATCAGGAAGAGGAGAACCAGAGTGGATTTTCCTAAAAACCAGAGGAGCGAGACAGGGGGGGATTTCATGAAGGGCAGGGCGTCCAGCGGCCAGGGGGCCAGCCAGCCGCCGAAGAAGAGGGTGGTCGCAATTGCCGACAATGTGAACATGTTTGCAAACTCGGCCAGGAAGAAGAGGGCAAACTTCATGCCGGAATACTCGGTATTGAACCCGGCCACCAGTTCTGATTCCGCCTCCACGATATCGAAGGGGGTCAGGTTCACCTCCGCCATAGCGGCCGGGAGGTAGACGATCAGGGCTAGAAGCTGAAAACCGGCCTGCGGCAGAATGAACCATCCCAGCTTGTCCTGGGCCTGCACAATATCCTGGAGGCGGAGGGAACCGGAGAGCATGACCGGCCCTAGCATCGCCAGCACCAGGGGAACCTCGTAGCTGACCAGGTGGGCCGCCGAGCGGAAAGTGCCGATAAGGGAATACTTGTTATTGGAGGCCCACCCCCCCAGGATGATCCCCAGCACTCCCAGAGAGGTCACGGCAGCGATGTAAACGATGCCGACATTGAGATCCCGGGCGATCAGGCCGTTCCCGAAAGGCATGACCACATAGACCATAAAAGCAGGAATAAAGACCAGGATGGGGGCGAGCCAGAAGAGAAATCTGTCCGCGTTGGCGGGGATCACGTCCTCCTTGACGAAGAGCTTAAGGGCATCGGCAGCAGTCTGCCCCAGCCCCCATCGGCGGCCTATACCGAGCGGGCCGCCCACGCGGTTCGGCCCGATGCGGGACTGAATCGCTCCCATGACCTTCCGGAGCGCGAGGATGATAATGAGGACTGATAAGAGGATAAAATTGAGAATCACGAGAGCCACCGCGGCGATCCAGACGACATAGCCGACCGGGGTGGAGATCAGGTGTTGCAGAGAACTCATCAGGGAACTCCTCGTATCCGACGCGCAGGCCCAGCCGCCCGGCTCCGCGCACCGGGCAGTCCGTTTGATGCCGGACTACTTTGCAAACCCGCCCCTACTTACAACGGGGTGTTTCACCACAAAGTATATCACACAATCCGCCAAAGTGCAAGTTTCCGGCAATGCGCGCAGGTCTGTGTCAAAATCGGTGAAAAAGCGCCTCACCCACCCCGACCCGCCCTCTCCAGGGCACAGAGGAAGGGAGCCTGGCGACCGGAGACGGGTGGAGGGAGGCCAGTTCCCCCCTCTCCTAGCGGCGCAGCCGCGTCCAGGAAAGGGGGACTAGGGGGAGAGGTGCTTTTCCCCCAACCGATGAGCCGTTAGGGGCCGGCAATCGACCATACTCGCCGCCCGGGCGAAGGCTGCAAGGGGTAACAAGAGGATCAGCACGTTCATTCTCAATAATTGCACCCTATTTCACAGTAGCAGAAAACGGTCTCTTGCTTTAATGCGCCAGGCGGAGAAGCGGCTTCCGCCGCCTGGCTGCTGAAACATTGAACGGAGAGTCGGGGAAAAGGTTGCGGCCCGCGGCACTGCCGATCTTTTCTCCGATGGGGCGGGACGCTTACTCGGCCTTCCCGATTTTGAAGACCCTGGTGCCGCAGACAACGCACTCGCCCGTGGTGGCAGGCTTGCCGTTCTTCATCGTGGTGGGGCGGGGATTTTTGACTTCTCGCTTCTCTTTGCACTTCATGCAGTAAGCTTCCATGGTTCAGCGGCCTCCTTTTGAGATAGCCCTTCATTCGCCGCCAGAGATGGCGATTCCTTCTTTTATACGCGACTGTTCCCGCAATGACGGACACTGCTTGGCATCAGAGCGATTCTACAGGCGGGCTTACGGTTCTCCGGCATCAATCGCCTCTTACAGCGCCCCTTTTACCTCCACCCTTATCTCTACTTTTTTGCCGGTCAGAACATCGGTGGCTTTGATTTTCCACCGGCCCGGCGCATCGTTGACGGCCAGGGAGAGCGTTCCGGTGAAGGTGTCCCCAACCATGTTCTGATTGGAGGCGTAATACCGCCGGACTCCGCCCGGGCCGGAGACCTCGATGCGGAGGACGTGGCCGGTTGGGGAGCCGTTCTCGGCTTGCAGGCGGACGGTGTATTCGATCTCCTGCCCGGCCCGGGCGGTGGCGGGAGCGACGAGGGAGAGGCCGGTCACCCGGTAGGGAAGGAGGGCGAACAGGGCGGGTTCGGCTTCGAGGGCGGCCCGCAAGCGGCTCGTCCGGCCCAGATCCTTTCCTGTGCGGATGTTATAGGCATACCCTGCGGCAAACATCTCTACCTGAACGGTGCGCTTGCCTGTTTCCCGGGCGGGCATAAGGCTGAGGATTTCGATATCGCCGCGCCGGTAGCGGATAAGCTGAACGTCATGGCTCCGGGTATGGGCGATGGGCCGCACCCCGGCGCGGGACAGGATATCGGACACGACCAGGCGGGCCTGAGAACCGGCCTCCCTGTCGCGGACGGCCCGCTAGCCGGAGAGCCAGAAGTTGAGGGCGTGGGCACCGCCGGAGCCGTTTTCCTTCTGGAAAAGGGCCTGACCTTCCGGGGATACACCCCGGGCGGCGGCCCCATCCACCTTCAGGCCCGGTTCCGCGACGGGCAGGCCCAGAGAGCCTTTGAAGGGCGCGCCGGCAGCGGCTTGGATCTCCGCCTTGCCTTCCGCCAGCCGCTTGCCCTGGCGGGCTATGCCCAGCAGATCGTCCAGTCTGCCCGTCTCCGCCCAGCGGCAGTGACCGTCCATCAGGCCGGTGTGGGCATCTGCGATGAGGGTTCCGCCCGCCTGCACGAACTGGCGGATGGCGTTCGCCTCCTTGTCGGAGAGGGCGATACTGCCGGGAAGGACGAGAACGCGGTAGCCCTTGTTCAGCAGGCCGCCCTTTTCCAGTTCGCCGTAAGCCAGCATGTCGTATTGATAGCCCATATCCTCCAGCAGTTGCAGCCAGCCGTCCCGGTCTTTCTCAAAGCGGGCGAAGTTTTGGGAGGTGCTGTTGCTGTTGGAGAGGCCCTTCGGGATGCGGCCATCGGTGATCCAGGTTCCGTGGATGCTGGGGGCGGAGAAGTGAACGGCGATGCCGCAGTGGTCCCGCTTCGCCCCGATGAGGAGCCTGCCGATGCCGCCCTGCAATTCGCCCATCACCTGCCGGAAGACCTCTCCCTGAGGGCTGAGGGTCAGATCGGGATAGATAATCGTATAGTGCCAGAAGAGAGAGGCCCCGGTATGGCCGTGCAGGAGCCTGTACCAGACCTGACGGCGCAGGGCGTTCCCCAATGTTTCATAGCCGGCAAAGCCGGTAAGGGGCATCCCGGGGCGGAAGGAACGATGCATCTCGTCCTGATTGCCGCCGGAGTAGGGCTGGAGGTAGTCGATGGCCTGATCGATGCGCGACCAGTCCGCGCCGTTGTGGGAACTCGGAACCTGCGTTCCGGAGATCGCCATCAGGGCATGGGGATCGATCTTGCGGGCCGTTTCCACCACGAATCGGAAAGCGTCCGCGAAGGCCACTTCCATAAAGGTGCGGTGGTCGGCCCAAGGCGCGTAGCTGCTGTGCTTCTGCACCTCCTCGGCGGTCATCGGCGTCACGCTCTCCCAGGAGGTGAAGGCGGTATCCCATTCCCGGTTGAGCGCGTCCAGAGAGCTGTATTCGCCCTGGAGCCAGACCCGGAAAGCGGCCAGGGTTTCGGGGGCCCGGCAGAGATCCCAGACATCGGTGTAGCAGGTGAGGGAGCTTTCATCGGCCACATAATAGGCCAAGGGGCCGTAGTCCGCCCAGGAGGGCATGCGCTGTCGGAGGGTCTCTTCGGCCTTTTTACGGAACGCTTCGCTGCTCAGAACGGGGTCGCGGATCAGGTATTTCGGGTCTTTGGTCTCGAACCAGGCAGCCTTTTGCTCCAGGTAGGGCTGCCGGTTGTACCAGTAGACCCCGAAGCCCGGCACGCCCACATCGATGATGAGCTTGAAGTTGCGCTCGGGCCGGGTCAGGACGGAGACGCCTGCTTTACGGAACTGGTCGTCCAACGTCGAAAGCCAGGGATGGTAGGAGCGCGGACCGTACCAGGGCATGGTGAATTCGTAATCCGTCCACTCCCTAACGGCAGCCGTCACTCCGACCCGCTCCTGCATCCGGTGGACGGGGCGATTCTCCTGATAGAGCGCGGCCCGCACCCAGGCGATATTGGTCAGAGGCGATTTCAGGCGGAGGGCGATCCGCGTGCTGCGTTCTCCCGCCGGGATCGCGCTTTTTTGCCGGTCGAGAACTCTGCCGTAGTTGTCGATGACCTCTGCCACCATATCCAACGGGGCGGATGACGCGGTGGATATCTCTGCTTTGACCTCATCGCCTGCGCGGTAAACGGTACGGTCACACGTTACGGCCCGGACCGTCCCCTCGCGGGCAATTTCGAAGGCTGCGCCGGTCCAGTCCAGCCGCTTGCCGCCTGCCTCCAGGATGCAGTCCGCCGTATGGATGCCGCCCGAAAGCCCCTGCGGGTATTTGACACTTACTGTCCCGGCTTTGCCGAGGCGCAGGGATCGGGAAGCCTGCGCCCGGCCCGACTCGTCGCGAAAATCAATCCTCAGCCTGGCCCCGGAAGGCACGCTGCCGGAAACCCGCACCGTCAGGGCGCGTCCCGCGGCACCGCCGGCGGCGAACCGCGGCACATCGCCTTCCGCTTGAAGGCGCACGGCAGGCTCTTTCCCGGCGGCCCAGACGAGGGAACGGCAGAGCAGGCCGTAAAGGTATTCCCAGTAGTGATCCGACGCTATCCTGCCGAAGCTGGTCCAGGGAACGGCGGGAGCCAACCCGTCATTGACATAACCGAGCGCCACCACGCGCCCCTTGCCGCAGGTCTTGACAGCCACCACGGGCGAGCTGTCGCCAGCCGTAACGAGGGCCTGCGCGTTTTCGCCCGGGGCATAGCGATAGTGGCCGAGGTAGTCGGCGGGCAGGGCGCTCCAGGGGATCGCGGAGGCGATGTAGTGTTCTGCGACGGCCTGCCAGGGGCCGGTGGACGATTCGCCCCGGAACTGAGCGTTATACTCCCCGTCCGTCAGCTTTTCGCCCTGCGCTCTGCCCAGAGGGGAGAGTTCGGCCAGCTCTTTTTCCGCCTCCGGATTCTCCGAGCCGAGGAACGGGCCGACAATGACCAGCCCGGCCCCTTCGCGCACCCGCTTCAGGAGGGCGCTCCGGGCGCGTTTCGGAAGCCTTGCCCAACCGTGAATGCCGTGCATCAGCAAGACATCGTAGCGGGCCGGGGCAGTGAGCGATTCGGCCAGGTAGCGGTAGAGGAGGGCGTAGTCGTTCGGCTCGGCCCGCGCCCCGTAGTCCTTGCCGAAGCCGATAGTCCATTTGTTCACATCCCAGGCCGGATCGATGGTGACAGCCTCATATTCCATTTCGAGCCTTTGCGCCAGCTCGATCAGCGTTCTCCCCTCGTCCACGCTCGGAACAGCCAGCACCTTCAGCGGGCCGCCTGTGAAGGGGTTCATCCAGGGGATATGCGGCGTCTTCACCGACCGCGAATAGAGAATATCCAGGCGGTCCGTGCGGCGGGCCTCTACCTTGCCCATCCCCATGATCGGCTGCGCTTCCTCCGCCCGGCAGCACGACGCTGCGACCGCCAGGGCAGCCAACATAAAAGATACGATGCCTGCAAGATTGAACATACTTGCCTCCTTCACCAAGGGACTGCTTTTATATGCTTTGCAGTCGAGGGCGAAATTCCTTCCTGGCAGGCGGGAGGAGACGCATAGCTGCCAAAAGGAGAATCTGTTCGTATGAATGAACCCTCGTCAAAATCGTGATAAGCGGCGTGAGGCCCCCTGCCTTCAGGCGGGGATCGCTGGCTCAAGGTCTGTTATCCGATTATCTTATCAAGATTCCTGGCCGGATATCCCTGTCCGAAGAGGAAAAATCCCCTCGGCGTAAAATCTCTCTCTAAATCGAAACGGGGAGAGATATGGAGCCGGTGTACGATATTTTAGGGCTGGGCGCGGTGGCGATTGACGACCTGGTGTATGTGGAGGACTACCCCCCGCCCGATGTCAAAATGCATGTGGCCGGGCGGGATCGACAGTGCGGCGGGCTGACGGCGACCGCGCTGGTGGCGGCCTCCAGGCTGGGGTCGAAATGCGCCTATGCCGGGATGCTGGGGGAAGACGCCCTTTCCCGCTTCGTGGCGGAAACGATGGAACGGGAGGGCATCGACCTCCGGCACCTGGCCCTCTCCCCGGAGGCGCGGCCCATCCATTCCACCATCATTGTCGGTCAGAGCCGGAAGACCCGCAATATCTTCGCTTCGGTGGATATCCTCACCGGGGCGCACCCCGAACTTCCGCCGGCGGAGGTGATCCGCTCCGCCCGTGTCCTCTTTGCGGACAGCCTGGGGATGGAAGGCATGATCCGGGCCGCCCGCATCGCGAGAGAGGCCGCTATCCCGGTGGTCATCGATATCGAAAACGACCGATCCCCTCTTTTTCCCGACCTCATCCCACTGGTCGACCACCTGATCATCCCCCAGGATTTCGCTTTCCGGCTGACAGGCCTGAAGGATGCGGCCCGGGCGGTTTCAAGCCTCTGGATGCGCGATCCCAAAACTGTTGTCGTCACCTGCGGGGAGGCGGGAAGCTGGTATACAAGCGATCCGCGCACCGGCGCGATAGCTCACCAACCGGCCTTCCAGGTGGAGGTGGCCGATACCACCGGCTGCGGCGATGTCTTCCACGGGGCCTATGCCTCCGCCCTGGCCCGGGGACTGCCCATCCAGGAGCGCCTCCGCTTCGCCTCCGCCGCAGCCGCCCTGAAAGCCACCCGGCAGGGCGGCCAGGCGGGCATTCCCAACCGGGCGACGGTGGAAGATTTTCTAAAAACCCACATCAAGGAGACACTTCATGCCTGAACCCGCCGTCCCGGCGTTCGAGGGGCAGTATTACAGCGGAACCGGAGACGCAGACTACCTGGAAATGCTGGATATCGCCCGGCGGATGTTCGCGCCCGACCCGGTTCTTCAGAACGCTTCCATGATCTACGAGCCACGCTGGAACGGGCTTTCCGAAGGGCCGACCTGGAATGCCTGGTGGATCCAGAACAGCTACGGCCTGACCTACTCCGCCCTCCCCTTTTACACCGAGCCGTTCACCACCTTTCTCCAGAATTCCCAGGATATGTGGTTCGACCGGATGGGAGATGGGCGAACCCGGCGAGCCTACAAATACGATCAGGTCTACGAGTGGGTCGCTCCCGACGGTTCTCTCTGCGATGCCGCCACCCCGGAAATTTACTACCCGAAACAGGGCGACGGACGGGTCGATATCCACGACTGGGGGATGGAGTTCACCGCCGCCGGTCTGCTCATGCAGGCCGAACTGCTGCTCATCAGCCGAGCGGAAGAGGCTGTCGCCATCTACCTCCCGAAGCTGGAGCGGTGCGCCGACTTCATCGAATCGAGGCGTGACCCTCGCAACGACCTCTTCCTCGCCGGGCCTGCCGGGAACCTGCTGGCCCCCAGCTACGCCGGGTGGCAAAAACCGGACGGCGCTTTCGATAAAGCGTATCTTGCCGGCCTTTCGATCACCTATATCGCCGCCCTGGACCGCTTGATCGAACTGGAGACAATGGCCGGAAACGAGCCGAAGGCCGCCCTCTACGCCGAGCGGCGCGAGCGGGCGCGGCAGGGGCTGCCCCTGCTGCAAACCGAGGAGGGCTATTTCATCAAATCGCTCGACCCGGACGGCACGAGACACGGGGTCTACGGCGCGGAAAAGCACGGCTACTTCGAGTCGGTCTGCAACCACGACGCCATCGCCTTCCGGGTGGCCGATGACGTGCAGGCAGAGAAAATCTACCGCAAAATCGCCTCCATCCCCGGGCTTCGCCCGCACCATTTCATTATCACCAACTACCCGGGGCTGGACGATATGTACGTCGAGCCGACCGGCATCTGGGAGTTCGGAATGTGGGTCAACGGGGGCAACTGGTCCACCTGTGAGGCCCGGATGATCCTGGGCTACTACCGCCTGGGACAGTATGCGGACGCCCTCCAATCGATGCGCCACCTTTACCGTTTCGCCCGCCGGTTCCAACTGGACAACCCTTACAGCAATTTCGGGGGAACGGTCTCCTGGTATCGGCATCCCATCTACATCACCTGCGATACCTTCGGCGTTCCCGCGGCCTTCGTCCGGGGGCTGTTCGAGTATCTCTACCGGGCCGACGGGCTGCGCCTGCGGCCCCATATCCCGCCCGGCATTACCCGTCTGGAGCAGAAATTCCCCATCCGCTTCGGCCAAAAGCGGCTTTATCTCGCCACCACCGGCAGCGGCCCGATCACCGGAGTCCGGATCAACGGCAAGCCCTGGCAGAGCTTCGACGCCGCTTCGGTTTTTCTCCCCGACAGCGAAGAGATACCGGAAACCGCCTGCATTCGGATCGGCCTCGGCGGCTCCGAACCGGAAGAGTTCGCTCCCGCAAAGCCTGTCGAAATCCGGCGGCCCGACCCGCAGGACGAACGCCTGAAAGAGTGGGCGGAAAGAATAACCCGCTTTCGCAACCTCCTTCTCGAAGCCGATCTCCAGGATATCTATGAGGAAGCTCACGCCCGGCTGGCCCTGGAGTGCATGGCCGCCGCCGAATCCCGCCGACAGATGAAAGCCGAGGGCCGGATCGAACTCCTCCCCGAACCCTCCCGGTCGGCAGCCGATGAATCGTTCGCCACCGCCGCGCTCCGCATATGCGAGGGGCTGCAAAAAACGCTGGGAACCTATGGCGACCGCCCGGAGAAAGAGGCGGTGTATCGAGCTTGGATGAACACTGCCGACATACCGCCACCTCGCCCATACTGAACTGGAAAGTGCGAATGCCCATGCTCAAAATAGCGATCTCCCTTCTTCTCGGAGCGGCGGGAGCGGCTTCCCTGGCGCAAACCGGCCCGAATCTTCTGCAAAATCCGGGTTTTGCGGAGGGAGAAACAGGCTGGGGCCTGACCAAGCCGTTTTATGAGATCGATACCCGAACGGGCCGCGAGGACAGCGCAAGCCTTCACTCGCGCCGCACCGCCGAGACGCCTTATGTGCTGTGCCATCAGGTGATCCCGGCGGAACCGGGGAAGCAGTATCTTTACGGCGCGTGGGTCAAAACGGAGAACGTGCAGGGCGAGGTCAAGATCTGCCTGGAGTGGTCGGGCATGGAAGGCTATATCGGGGGCAGCTACATCGGCACAGGCGTTTCGGGCACGACCGGCTGCTGGCGGCAGATGCTTTTCACCGCGCCGCCCGCCTCTGCGGGAACCACCCGGGTCAATCTCACCTTCCTGGCGTCGGATGCCTCCCCGGAGATCCGTATCAGGCTTTCCGAAGCAGAAGGGGCGTCTTTCAGCGCCGAAGGCTGGAGGGTCAGGGCGTTCCTCCGGCAACAGCCGGAGATGCCGCCACTGGAGCAGGCCGATCTTTCCCCATGGGAAGGAGGAAAGGCCCGGGCCAGCCTGCCGACCGAAAAGCTGCCCGTCGGCGCAAGCTATCTCGGCGTCCGGCTCAATTCGTCGGATAGGTTGCGAACCTATTGCCTGCAAACGGAGGCGATACGGAAAAGCGAATGGCTCTCTTTGGAAATCGCTTCCCCGAATGCGATGGGAACGGTGATCGGCAAGGAGAGAGTGAGTTGCCGGGTCAACATCCAGAACCCACCGGAAAGCCGACCGGAAAACTTTGAGATCAGGCTGTCGCTCATACCCTTCGAGCCGGGGCAGCCGCCCCTGCCGCTGGCATCCCGAAAGGCGGTTGCCGGGAAAGCGGCCTTGATCGCCCTGCCCTTCGACCGGGCGACGCCCGGCAGCTATGATCTGGAGGCGGCTCTCCACCGCCCCGGCAGCCCGGAGCCGCGGGCCCGCGCCCGGAAAATGGTTTCCCGCCCGGCCCTGTCAGGTCTCCCGCCCGGATTGCCCCTCCCCCTCCCGAGCGGGTTGATGAGCGCGAACGGCGAAGCGATTCTGCCTGTCGGCATCTACATGCTGAGCGCGATCACCTCCCTTTACCCGGTGGACTCAAGAGTACGGATTGGCAAGCGGCACAATCCCGATTATTACGGGCCGGTGCTGGAGATGGTCGCCCGCAGCCCTCTCAACTGCGTGCTGGATTACGGCGGGGATATGGGACAGCCGCTTGAGAGCGTGGCGGATACCCGGCGCTTTCTGGACGACGCGCACCGGCTGGGGGTCAGGGTGATCTACAGCATCAAGGATTTCGTGGTCCGATCCCGCGGGAACACGCCTCTGCCGCCCCGGGACGATACCCTGGTCGGCCCCGCGCTGCGAAAGATCAAGGACCATCCGGCCCTGCTAGCCATCTATATCGATGACGAGGCGTTCGATCCGGCGGTCTGGCCCTCCTACCTGGCCGCTTACCGCCGCGTGAGGGAGATCGTCCCCCGCCTCCCCTCCTACAGCGTCCACTACTATTATCAGGCCAGCGAGATGCTGGCAAAGGGCAGCGATATCTACGGAACCGACCCCTATGTCCTGATGGGGGATATCCGGAGCGCGGTCGTAAGCTGGCGAACGGCCCGGCAGGCCATGTCCCCGGAGCAGCCGATGTGGGCCGTGGTGCAGGTCTTCGGCAGCGGCTACGAGATGTCCAACCCTGCCGACACCTGCGAGCCGACCTATGAGGAGGTGCGCTCCGGCGTCTTCTGCGCTCTCGCCGAAGGCGCGAACTGTGCCGTATCAGCGAGGAAGCGCAATCCCTGGCCCCTATTCTCAACCTGCCGCCCGCGAAAGCCCCTGTCCGGGTGGCGCAGGGCGAAGCGAGCATCCGCGCTTGGCAGGACAAAGGCCGCCTCTACGTTCTCCTCGCCAGCCCGCTCCGCCGGGAACAGGATCTCGTCCTGCAATGGCCTGCGTGGGTGAGGACTAGACAGGATTTTCAAAATAAGGAATCGCTGGCGATGGGAGGCAGTCAAATTCGTCTGACCCTGCCTCCTCTGGGCGTAAGGGTGTTGACCGGAGAGCCTTAAGGGAGAGCCTGTCGGTTCGGTTCATGTTATCGATCTCAGGAGATGCATTTGAACCTCACATTATCCATAAGGGACATCGAAGCGGCCCTTTCCGAAATCCCGATATTCGATGTGCATACCCACCTGGTCGGGGGGAAGCTGGCTGCCCGGGGGCTGCACGACATTCTGCTCTACCACATGGTGATCAGCGACCTCTATGCGGCAGGCTGCCCCAGCGGGGCGCGGCTGACTCAGTTTCCGGGGTTCCCGGGCCGGCGGGAGGCGCACGAACGGCTCCGGGAGGCCGTTCCCTACCTGCCCTTCATCCGCAACACGAGCGGATGGTGGGGCGTTCGCCTCATCCTGGCCGACCTCTACGGTTGGCGGGAGCCGGTGACGGAAGACAACTGGCAGGAACTGGACGACCTCATCCGCGAACGAAGCGATGATCGCGCCTGGCAGCGTTCCATTCTGGATAGGCTCCATATCCGGCGCACCGGAACCGAGATCGCCCGGCGCGGCAATGGGGAAGACGACGACCGCCTGCAATACGCCCTGGAGTGGGGCTTTTTCACGCGCTGTCAATGGGGGGAGTTCGATACCGCCCTCTACGAACTCGAACGGTGCTGGGGTAAGACCCCGGCAAGTCCCTCCCCCATCGGCAGCGGCAGCCGCCCACCGGTAGACCGCGCCGTTCGCGCTCTGGGCGATGTCCATGAAGCCCTCCGGCACTATGTGGAAGCCATCCCATACGATCAAATCATTGCCACCGCCACCCATCTCTCCACCGATATCGACTACCGCCCGGTCAGCGATGTCGAAATGGAGGCCGCCCTGGGAAGGCGGGCGGAGGCAGGCCCGGCGGAGCGGGATATCTACGCCTCCTACATCCACGAAGCTTTCCTGTCCGCGCTGGAGGCCCGCGGCAAGAACATCGCCTTCCAGTTCAGCTTCGGGGCCGAACCGCTTCCCTACGAAACCGGCAGCCGTCTGAACCAGCGGACCATCGCGCAGTTGGGCGAAAGCATAGCCCGCCACCCCGGACTGCGCTTCCAGTGCTTCCTCGCCAGCCGCCACGCCAACCAATCGCTCTGCACCCTGGCAAGAGAGATGCCCAACCTGAGCCTGGTCGGCTTCTGGTGGCACAACTTCTTCCCTGACATCATCCGCCAGGCTATGTCCGAACGCCTGGACATGCTGCCCGCCAGCAAGCAGATCGCTTTCTTCTCCGACGCCTACACCGTCGAATGGAGCTACGCCAAAGCTGTCCTGGTGCGAAAACTCCTCTCCGGCGTCCTGGCCGAACGGATCGGCCGGGGCCAGTATTCGCTTGAAGACGCGCTCTCCATCGCCCGGACCGTTTTGTACGAAAGCCCCCAATTGCTGCTGAGAATGATACCTATAACCTTGTGAGGTGACCAATGCTATCGAACCGAGAAAACTATCTGAGAGCCATCGAATTTCGCTATCCCGAATGGATTCCGTGCAGCGTCGGGTTCGCCCCGATTGTCTGGAAAATGCAGGGCAGGGAACTGGAAAAGGTGATCCTGGATCATCCCAGGCTCTTCCCCGGTTACCAGGAGGGCAGCGCCAACTTCTATGAGGAGATGCCTGTCGTCTACCGGGAGGGGCAGTTTTTCACCGACAACTGGGGCTGCCTGTGGCACAACATCCAGGAGGGGCTGGAGGGGCAGGTGGTCGGGCATCCTCTGGCGAACTGGGAGGCATTGAAAGACTACAAGGCCCCGGACTACCGCTTCAAAACCGAACGAGGCGAACGGAACTGGGAGGCCATCGAAAAGTATATCCGGGAGCAAAAACAGCAGGGCGGACTGGTGGGCGGGGACGGGGAGCGGCTTTTCGACCGGCTCTATTTCCTCCGGGGCTTCGAGAACCTGATGATGGATTTCGCCATCGACGACCCGCGCCTACCCGAACTGATCGCCCTCCTGGAAGGCCATGAGATGAAGCTGATCGAGAAATACCTTTCCTTCGGGGTGGATGTGATGTACTTCCATACCGATATCGGAACCCAGGCCGCCCTGATGATCAGCCCGGCCAAATTTCGCCAGTACTTAAAGCCGATGTTTATGCGCCTTTTCCAGACATGCCGCAAGGCCGGAACCCATGTTTACCTCTCCTCGGACGGCCATTTGCTGGAGATCGTGGACGACCTCATCGAATGCGGGGTCTCGGTACACGACCCCCAGATCCGGGCCAATACCCTGGACGGCATCGTCAAAGCTTACAAGGGCAGGATGTGCGCCAATGTCGATCTCGACCGGCAGGGCTTCCCCTTCATGACCCCGGCCCGGATCCGGGAGCAGGTGCGGGAGGTCGTGGACAAAATGGCTGCACCCGAAGGCGGCCTGATGCTGAGCGGAAGCGTCTGGGGCAACGACGTCCCCCTCGAAAATATCGAAGCCCTCTGCTCCGCCGTGGAGGATTATTGTTTTCCCTGATGTAAGGGCATTCCTACGTCGATGCAGCCTACAAGGAGATCAGCGACGAAGCCATCACCAAGCACGCAGGCTGCATCGATGCTATATCTATTGTAATTCATATGCAAACCTGAATATAATGGAGGTTCCCGATATCGAAGCTGATAGAACTTCAAATTAACGGCAGGAAATACCGTATCAACACCGACCCCGAGCGCACCCTGCTCAGTGTTCTGCGCGAAGACTTGCACCTGAACGGGAGCAAATACGGCTGTGGGGAAGGCCAGTGCGGGGCCTGCACGGTGCTGATGGATGATAAGGCGATCCGGTCGTGCATCACGCCGGTCGAATCGGTGGCAGGCGGGCGGATCACCACCATCGAGGGGCTGGCGAAAAACGGGCGGCTCCACCCGCTCCAGCGGGCCTTCCTGGAGGCCGACGCCATGCAGTGCGGCTATTGCACGCCGGGTATGATCATGTCCGGTGTGGCTTTCCTTTCCCGGAATCCCGATCCCGACGACCGGGAGATCATCCGCTTTATGGAAGGCAACATCTGCCGGTGCGGAACCTATACCCGCATCGTCAAGGCCATCCATATCGCCGCCAAAGCGATGCAGGAAGAGGGGAAATGAGAGATTATAACGGCTATGACGAACAGGAGCCAGACAAACTCTACCATGAGATAAGAAATCGGCTCGATATGAATCGGCGAGACTTTCTGAAGGCGCTGGGCGGCGGCATCCTGGTTGTCCTGACCGTCCGGGGCGCTTCGGCCCTCCAGGGACCGGGCGAGGGCCGCCGCATAGACGGCGGGGAAGCGCTCGGAGAGATCGCCGCCTGGCTTCACATCGATACGAAGGGCCTGGTGACCGTTTACACCGGCAAGGTGGAACTGGGACAGAACATCCGCACCTCGCTCGCCCAGGTCGCGGCGGAAGAGCTGCGCGTCCCTTTGGCCTCCGTGCGCCTGGTGATGGGTGATACCGGCCTCGCCCCTTACGATATGGGCACCTTCGGCAGCCTCACCACCCCGACCATGGCCCCGTGCATCCGGCGGGCCGCTGCCGCCGCCCGGGAACTCCTGATCGATCTGGCCGCCCGCCGGTGGCGAGCAGACCGTTCCGGCTTGGCTGCCTCGGAGGGAAAAGTTTCCGACCCGCTCGCCTCCTCCGCCCGGTCCGCCACCTACGGCCAGTTGACCCGGGGGCGCAAGCTGGTCGAAACCGTCTCGGAGGATGTTCCGCAGACACCGGCCAGTCGATGGAGCATCGAAGGGCAATCTGTTCCCAAAGTGACCGGCCGAAATATCGTGACCGGAAAGCATAATTATCCATCGGATATCGAGCGCCCCGGCATGTTGTACGGCAAAGTGCTGCGTCCCCCGGCCTTCAAAGCGTCTCTCAAATCCCTGGACGCCAGAGAAGCCGAAGCCATGCCCGGCGTCACAGTCGTTCGCGACAGCAACTTCGTCGGGGTGGCGGCCCCGGGCGAGTGGGCGGCTTCTCGCGCTCTGGAAGCCCTTCGGGCCGAATGGAGCCTGACGCCCCAGCCTTCGGAAGGCGAGCTGTTCGATTACCTGAAACGAAACGCCGCTCAGGATAGCCGGGGCGATCCGGCCCGCACACAGGGTTCCATAGAGGAAGGCATGGCTGCCGCCGACCGGCAGATGGCGCAGACCTACACGGTGGCCTATATCGCCCATGCCCCTCTGGAGCCGAGGGCAGCCGTGGCGGAATGGAAGGACGGGAAATTGACCGTCTGGACAGGCACGCAGCGGCCTTTCAGTGTCCGCAGCGAGATCATGCAGGCATTCGATCTGCCGGAAGACAGGGTGCGCGTGCTGATGCCTGATATGGGTTCCGGCTACGGAGGCAAGCACACCGGCGACGCGGCCATCGAAGCCGCAAGGCTATCGAAAGCGTCCGGGAGGCCCGTCAGGGTGGTCTGGACGCGCGAGGAGGAGTTCACCTGGGCCTATTTCCGGCCTGCCGGGATCATCGAGGTGGCAAGCGGGCTCAGGCAGGATGGAACAGTGACCGCATGGGAGTTCCACAACTACAATTCCGGCCCTGCCGCCATCGGAACGCCCTACGCCATTCCTCATCAGAAGATCCGGTTCCACCCCGTTGATTCGCCTCTGCGCCAGGGATCCTACCGCGCCCTGGCCGCCACCGCCAACAACTTTGCGCGGGAAACCCATATGGATGAGATGGCCCAGATCGTCGGAATGGATCCGCTTGAATTCCGCCTGAAGAACCTCCGGGATGCCCGGCTCCGGGCCGTGCTGGAGGCCGCCGCGGGACGGTTCGGATGGGGCAAAAGCAGGCCCTCGCCGGGGCAGGGGTTCGGCATCGCCTGTGCCTTTGAAAAGGGCGGCTATGTGGCGACTTGCGCGGAGGCCGCCGTCGAGGGGCCGGAGGGCAGGGCGAAGGCTATCCGCATCGTGACCGCCTTCGAATGCGGGGCCGTTCTCAACCCGAACCATCTTGCCAACCAGATCGAAGGGGCGACCGTGATGGGGCTGGGAGGCGCGCTCTTTGAGGCCATCCGCTTCGAGAACGGCAAAATTCTCAATGCGGCCCTTTCCCGCTACCGCATCCCGCGCTTCAGCGATACCCCCGCCATCGAAACCATCCTTCTCGACCGCAGAGACCTTCCTTCCGCCGGAGGCGGAGAAACGCCCATGATCGCCCTGGCCCCCGCCCTGGGGAACGCCATATTTCAGGCCGCCGGCGTCCGCCGGAGGTCGCTGCCTTTGAACGGGCCGGGGCGGTTATAGAGCCGATCATCGGATTCGAGGCGTCAGAGGGCACGGCATGCCGTACTCCTACGTGCGGGTTGCCGCCATCAAGAGAACGCCCCGATAGGAGAAACCATGTCTGCTGACGCCAACCAGAGCATGACCGCCACCTACTACCTGGAAACCGACGGGAGCCTGGCAAAGACCGCCCGGGATGTGGTCGTGCTGGAGACGACGGGCGGATGGGATGGCCCCGGAGAGCCTCCGGAACTCTTTGCCCGGGCCACAGGCGAAGTGGTGGAGGTCAACGAAACACGGCCCGGGTGCGGGACCGTCAAGGTCGCCTTTCCGATGGTCAATTTCAACCTGGAGGATTCCGGCTTCCCCTCCCTCTGGCTTTCGATGGTGGGGGGGGGAACCCATGCGCTTCTGGCCTACAAAAAATCGCGCCTGGTCGATTTTGCGCTTCCGGAAGAGGCGCTCCGCCGCTTTCCCGGCCCCCGCTTCGGCATCGAGGGAACCCGCAGGCTTCTGGGGCTGCCTTCCGGTGTTCCGGTGATCGGAACCATCGTGAAGCCGACCGCCGGGCTGATGGCGGAGGAGGTGGCGGACTTGTGCGGCAGGATGGCCGAAGGCGGCGTCCGCTTCATCAAGGATGATGAAAAGATGCTCAGCCCGGCCTACTGCCCTCTGGAGGAACGCGTCACCCGAGTGGCGCATGCGCTCTGGCGGGCGGAGAACAAAACCGGGCAGAAGGTGCTTTACGCCCCGCATATCACCACCAGCCCGTGGAGCCTGGGGCGATACGCCGAAACCGCCCTCAAAGCCGGGGCCAGCGCGCTCATGGTCAATTTCTTTGCGGCAGGCTTTCAGTCGCTGGAATTTCTGGCCCGCAATTTCGATGTGCCCATTTACGCCCACTGCGGCGGGAAGGAGGCGTTCGGGCGGGAGCCGGGCCAGGGCGTATCGCCCGAAGCGGTCGGCAGGTTCGCCCGGCTGCTGGGAGGGGACTACTTCCGCACCGGCGTGATGGGCGGCTATTTGGTCGGCGGCAGCCTGGAAGAATTGAACTCTTTGACCGCCGTTCTTACGGAGCCGATACCGGGCATCCGTGCCGCCGTTCCCGTTCTCTCCGGCGGCCTCAAGCCTTCCAACCTGGCCGAGAACCTGCGGGCCTTCGGCTCCGATGTGCTGGCCCTGGCAGGAACCGGCCTCACCCGCCACCCGAAAGGCATCGCGGTCGCCGTTTCGGAAATGCTTCAGGTGGCCGGCGAGTTGAGCGGCTCATAGCATATTCCCGAGATGGGGCAGGTCTTTCACCACCTGCCGCTTCCGGCCCGGGTCCATGGTCGCCATGCTGCCATAGGCGTTCCAGAGCGGTTCGGCATACTCGACATCGTGCCTCATGCCCCAGAAGCGGGTCCAGGATTCCCATATTCTTCGGAGTTCCTGGCCGCTCGCCTTTCCGAAGACCCGGGCGCGCTCCTCGCACAGGATGGCCTGGAAATTGACCGGCTCGGTGTCGGACACATCCACCACGAAGTCGGGCGGGTGAAGCTCGTTGACATTGACCTCAATATCGTACATATAGGCCGCCTTGAGCGTGCAGGGCGAGTAGTCCGCCGCAATGCCGGGATGTCCCACGTAATAGACCACATCGCGCATCGTCCAGGAGAGGTTCCGGTGATCGGCGTGGCAGTCCCAGGGGGTCGGGAAGAGGATGATATTGGTCCCGATCCGGCGCAGCGCATTGACCAGGAGCATCTTCATCTCCATGGTCGGGATGATCTTGTTGCCCGGAACGCCCAGATACTCCGAGGTCGCCCCCAGGATGCGGGCGATGGCATCCCCTTCCGCCTGGCGCAAAACTTTGATCTCCTCTTGCTGCGGGCCGGGCGGCCTCACCGTCTCCCCTCGGGTCACGCTGAGCTGCACCACCCGATAGCCAGCGCGGGCGCACCGGGCGACGATCCCCCCGCAGCAGACGATATCGTCCGGATGCGCGCTGACCACCACCAGCGTATCCCGCGCCGCTTCGCCAACATCGTTCATGGTCGTCTCCTTGTTCCGATAGGGTGAATTTGGAGCCATGATACCATAAAATCGAACGAGATGCAAGAGGCTTTCAGCTTCGATCCGGATCAAAGAAGGATTATTCCGTTGCCCGGCAAATGAAGAAACACAGTTTGCAGGAGGGAAAAAGCCGTGAAAATCGTCGAAAAACCCTGGGGCCGCGAAATCTGGGTCGCCCACACCGAACAGTACGCCCTGAAGATCATCGAGCTGCATGGCGGGGCGCGTTCGAGCTTGCAGTACCACGGCCGGAAGCGAGAGCATCTTTACATCGACCGGGGGCGGATGCGGGCAGCGCTGGAAGAGCCGGACGGAAGCCTGCAAATCTTCGAATACGGCCCCGGAGAGGTGATCGATATCCCGCCCGGGCGCAAGCACCGGGTCGAAGCCCTGGAAAATCTCCGCCTGCTGGAAGTATCTACCCCCGAGCTGGATGACGTGGTGAGAATCGAGGACGACTATGGGCGTTGACAAGCTGATCTTGTTCGGAGCGGGCATGACGGGCCGGGGGCAGGTGGCGCAACTGGCCTATGAGGACGGCTGGCAGATCACCCTGGTGGACAAAAATCGGGAGCTGGTGGATACTCTAAGAGAGGCGGGGCGCTATACCATCCGGCTCCTCGGCAGCCGCAGCCGGGATATCGCGATACACGGGTTCCATACGCTCCATACCGATGAAATCGAAGCCGTCAACAGAGCCGTCTCCGGGGCCGATATGGTGGTCACCAGCGTTCTGGAGCCGAATCTTCCGGAGGCGGCCCAGGTCATCGCCGGCGGGCTGGTGGCCCGCTTTCAGGCCGGAAACGACACGCCCCTGACCGTCATCGCCGCAGAGAATATGAGCCACAGCTCTACGGTACTCAAGCAGTACGTGCGGAGCCATCTGCCCGCCGACTGCCTGGAGGCGCTGGAAGCAAATGTCGGCTTCCCCGATTCCATGATCGCCCGCGTGGTTCCGGTAGCCGAAGACCCGTTGCTCATCATGGCCGAGGAATACAGCGAGTGGACGGCAGACGCAAACGCCGTGCGCGGAGAGCCGCCCCATTTGACCGGGCTGGAATGGGTTTCCGACCAGACGGCCCGGCTTCAGCGCAAGCTCTATATCCACAATACCGGCCATGCGGTCTGCGGCTACCTCGGCTGGCTGAAGGGCTACCGTTATATCCACGAGGCCGCGCAGGACGAGGAGATCATGGCCCGCATCTCGGAGGCCATTTCCGAATCCGGAGAAGCCATCGCCCGCAAGCACGGCTTCGGGCGTGAGGAAGTCCGGGCCTATGAAGATAACCTCAAAGAGCGATTGATCATCGCCGAACTGCCTGACGAGATCCGCCGGGTCATCCGCCAGCCCATCCGTAAGCTGGGGCCGGAGGAACGGCTGCTGGGGCCGCTGGCCCTCTGCGAGAAATACGGCCTGCCCTGCTCTGGCCTCTGCTACGCCATCGCTGCCGTCCTCGCCTGCCGGATGCCGGGAGACGCCCAGTTCGACCGCATCCGCGCTACCGTCGACTGGCTGGAGCCGGTAGCCGCCCTCCAGGTTCTGGACGGACACCGCCCCGGCCCCCGCGCCTCCGAAAACATCGCCAGAGCCTACCAGGAGATTATCGCCCAGTACGCCTGATATCGCGTTCCAGTGCCGGGATGCCGACCCGAAAGAGACCCACACCCCGGCCCATCCTCACCTGATGTTCCGTAGAAAGGAGCCGACCTATGGAGTGCCCGAGATGCGAAGTACCGACACAGCAGGCCGCCTGCCGGGGTATGACTCTCGATACCTGCGAAACCTGCCAGGGGATATGGTTCGAAGGAGACGAATTGAAGCGCGTGATGTCCCAGGGGGAAGCTGCCGTTACGGAATCGGCCCTGGGGGCCACCTGGGACGGGCAAATCCGGAAGGAAACCCTGGTCGAAAACCCTCTCGGCTGTCCGAAGTGCAACCGCACCCTGGAGCGGTACCGCTATTGCTACGAAAGCGATGTCCTCGTCGACGGCTGCCCCGCCGGCTGCGGGATGTGGGTGGATGACGGGGAACTGCGGCGCATGATGCTCTACCTGTCAGGCTCCAATGTGCCCCTGGAGGAAGACAAGCAGAAATCGCTGGATATGAGCCTGCGGCGAATCGGCACGGAAGCCCGCTTCAAAGATGAGGTCGTCGAGTCCGGCCTGTGGCTGCGGTCGCTGCACGCCCTCAGCCGCATCTTCTCGATCCGGCTGCCGTGAGGGGCGTCAGGAAATTCGAATTCAAGGAGCCTTTGAAGTTGCAAGCCGCAATGCTTGCCGCTGTAGCCCTGGCGTTATGGGCCGCGCTGCCTGTCCTGTCGTCCGGGGATGCGGTATCCGCTGGACGGTGGTTCGCCCTGCCGACACGGGCGCTGCCCTGGAAAATCCCGGCATGGGATGGGTTTTTCACCATTACGACAACAGTATCGAAGGCTACGGCCCGCCCCTCGGCCCCGGCTATGACGGGCGCGAATTTCCCGGCCTGACCGTCGCCTATCTGTGGTTGGCCTGGCCGCACCTGGAGCCGGAGGAAGGGCAATTCCGGTGGGCCGTTCTCGACGCCCCCATCCAGCGATACCGGGCCGCCGGGAAGCGGTTCGCCTTCCGCTTTACCGTCTTCGAGGCCGACCCGAACCAGGGCACGCCCGAATGGGTGCGCCGGGCCGGGGCCAGAGGGCGCATGGGGTCCCCTTTCGGCGCTTCCGTCTGGGAACCCGATTACGACGATCCGGTGCTGCTCAAAAAGCTGCAAGCTTTTCTGGCTGCTGCCGGGCAGCGTTACGGCGGCAACCCCGATCTGGCCTTCGTGGATGTCGGAACCCTGGGCGTCTGGGGCGAGGCCATCCTATCGGGGCCGATTACGGCCTTGCCACCCTGCGCCGTCACATCGAAATGCACTGCAAAGCCTTTCCGGATGCTCTCCTGGTAGCCCAGGACGACTGGACGACATGGTCTAAGGAAAAGGGCAAGCCCGCCGCCCTGGACATGGCCGGCAAACTCGGCCTGACCTTCCGGGACGACTCCATCTGCGTCTATCCGGATCCCGGGCTGCATTACTCCGCGCACCTGACTCAGCCTTTCTGGAAAGACCGTCCCGTGATCCTGGAGATGAGCCACTACGATTACGCCAAAGAAGTGAAAGCCTGGGGGGAATGGCAGCCGCTACCGGCAGGCGGTGGAGGACTACCATGCCAGCTACGTTTCCGTCCACGCCAACCCCATCGTCTTCCTGTCGGAAAACGCCGATGCCGTGGGCCGGATCAACCTGTGCCTGGGCTACCGCCTGCAACTGGACGAAGCCGCCTGGCCGCCGTCAGCAAGGCGTTCGGAGGGGCTGGAAATCGCGGCCCGCTGGCAGAACGCCGGGGTTGCTCCCAGCCTGCCCGGAGGCTTCCCTGCCTGGTCGCTTTTTAACGCCCGAGGCGAACTGTGCGCCGTGCTTGCAGACGCCGGGTGGAACGTCCGCCAGCTCGCGCCCAACCCTTCCGGCCAGCCGCAGCCGATGGAGCGCAGGCTGCGGTTCTCTCTACCTCCCGGCCTGGCCCCCGGCGAATATGAGCTGCGCGTCTCGGTCGGCGGCCCAGACGGAACTCCTCGCCTGGCCCTTCCTCTTCCCCAAGACGACGGCCACAGGCGCTATTCGCTGGGCACGGTGCGGTTGGAATAGGCGGCAGGGCATACCTTTTGGGGGCGACCCGGCGGGTCGCCCCCAAAGCGAATCCCAGCCATCCCTTTACCCCGTCTCCGCCCGGCCTTCCATGGTCGGCCTTTCCACAGGGCCGAAGGCAACATTCTCGCGCATATCGAGGCGAAGCCTGTCGTCGCGGAACCGGCAGGTGAGAACCGGGACAAAGGGGGTCTCGTAAAAGGCGAGCTTCACATTGAAAGTGTCGTCTTTCAGCCATGCGCCGCTGGCTGACACCGGGCGCGGCTCCGGATTATCGAAAGCCGTCGTTCCCCTCACCCAGGCCCCGCCCAGACCGCAGGCGATCCTATGCTCAGCCCGCTCGTCATGAATGTATATCACGCTTTCATCGGCCCCGAAGTGAAAGGTGACCGACTCGATCTTTTGCGGGTTCTCCTCCAGGCGGTAGGTCTTCCCCGATACTTTGGCGGCGACAGAGGAATAAGGCTGTCCCTCCGCGGGGCGAAGCGACAGGAGGGCTGACCGCTGGCGGAGCTTTTCCCAGGCGGCCCGGTTTTCGGGCAGGGCGGACGGCCCCATGACCGGAAGGAGATGTTTCCAGATCAGGTTCAGGACAGCCTGCATATCGCCGACTCCCGAGGTGATGGCGATAACCGCCTCCTGCTGCGGCATCACGATACAGTATTGGCCGAATGCCCCGTCTCCCCGATATGCCCCGTGGCGGCAGCGCCAGAACTGGTAGCCGTATCCCTGCGTCCAATCGCTCTGGGGATCGGAGCCGTTGTCGATCTGACGCGATGTGGCCGCTTCCACCCAGCTTTCAGGCAGAAGCCGCTTGCCTTCCCAGAAACCTTTCTGAAGGTACAACTGGCCGAACCGGGCGATATCCTCCGTTTTGACATTCAGCCCCCAGCCTCCGGTATTGATGCCCCGCGGGCAGTTTTCCCAGGTCGCCCCGGCGATGCCTAAAGGATCGAACAGCCGCGGCTTCAGGTAATCGATCAGCTTCAGGCCGGTGGTTTTCTGCACGATGGCGGAGACCATGTAGGTGGCCCCGGTGTTGTAGAGAAAGTGAGTGCCGGGCGCGTGTTCCACCGGGCGGTCCAGGAAAGCCTTCACCCAGTTGCCGTCCTGCCTCTGGAAGAGAAATATCAGTGTATCCTCCGCATGACCGGTGGACATCGAGAGGAGATGGCGGACCTTCATGGCGGACAGCGCATCGCTGACTTTGGCCGGGGCGTCGTCCGGGAAAAAAGAGAGAACCGTATCATCGAGAGCGAACTTGCCCTCCGCAATCGCCATGCCGGCGGCGGTGGAGGTAAAGCTTTTGGAGAGCGAAAAAAGCATGTGCGGATGCTGCGGGCCGTAAGGAGACCACCATCCTTCGGCCACAGCGCGGCCCCGGCGCAGCACCATCAAGCTATGCAGTTCCCGGATATTGGCTTCCACATCGTCCAGGAAGGCGAGGAGCGCGCCGGAGGGAACCCCTTCCGATTCCGGCGAGGTGCGCGGCAGTTTCAACGAATTGATTTCTGATGTCATGAAGAATGCTCCCGATTGAAAGATAGGCTTGCATGAGAAGATTGGGTAACCTGACATGAGATTCGGAGGGGCAGGCTTTTTTCCTTCCGGCAGCAGAACAAGCCCCATGGACCGTGCAGGAATCCGGCCTGCTGCGTCGAAGCGAAGAGGGATGAGGCCGTAAAATGACCTATCCCCAGGAGAAACTCCATGCCCATTCGTTCGGACTGGCACATCCACACCCGCAATTCCTGCGATGAGGCGGCCCTGACGGTCCGGGATTTGCTTGCCGGGGCCGCGGCCTGCGGCATTTCCGATTTCGGCATTACGGACCATGTGCATACTCCCTACAACCTGCTCGATATCGAGGCGGCCCGGCGGGAGTTCGATGCGGCCTGCCCTCCGGCTTCGGCGCATTTCGGGGTGGAAATAAGCTGCGTTTCCGAATGGGAACTGGAGAAAATAGCGCGGGGAGAGGTCGAGAGGCCGGTTTACGGCATCCGGGAGGGCGGCCCCGCCGGCGCGGAACTGGCTGTCGGGCTGCCGGAGGAGGAGCGCCGGAGGCTGGGCATCGAGTACGTCGTGGCAGGAGTCCACTGGCCTCTGTATGTGCCTTATGAAGCCGATGCCATAACGCGCGACTACCACCGGCAATTGCTCTTCCTTGCCTGCCATCCGATGGTGACGATCATCGCTCATCCCTGGTGGTGGATGGGCCGATGGCGCGATACGGACGGCATCTACCGCTCCGATCCCTGGCTGGACGATTTTACGCGCATCCCGGCTGCCATGCACCGCGAGTTTTCGGAAGCGGTCCGGGCCAACGGCAAGGCAGTGGAAATCAACCTGGGGGCGATGATCCTGAACCCCACCTATACGGAACGGTTCCGGTGGCAGTATGGAGAGTATCTTGCCGCCCTCCAGTCGGAAGGAGTCACCCTCAGCATCGGCTCGGACTGCCATGACGCCATTTATGGTAGCGATTTCGACCGAGCGGAGCAAATACTGGAGCGGCTCGGAATCGATATGAGCATCCTATGGCGGCTTCCGTCGAGGGAATATTAGGGCTTTCGCTTGATAGGAGGTCTATCGATGCAGTCTGCGAGGAGCGCAGCGACGAAGCCATCTCCAGGATCACACCCACGAGTAGAGCTACATCGTGTATTTGTGGCGATGGAGATTGCCGCAAAGCTAAAGCTCCTCGCAAGGACATAAATACAGCTTGTGTTCGAGAAAGCGAACGCTCTGATTTCACTAAAACGAGGAGGCATTCAAACCATCATGAGATCTTTATCCAGCATCGGCCTGGTTTTTTCGGGATTGGCTGCCCTGGCTTTGCCCTGCTGCGCCTGGGCCGCGGGCGCAAAAGAGGCCGGGCCGGATGCAGCGAGCAAAGGGCAACCGGAGAAAGTGCTGTTCAGCGGAAAAACGGATGATCCGGCCCGCCTGTGGGTGCGGGCCGGGTCGAAGGAACCGGCAGCCTGGAAGATGGAAAAGGGCGCTCTGGTGTCCGGTGGCGGTGATATAGAGACCAGGGAGCATTTCCAGGATTTCAAGCTCCATATCGAATTTCAGACGCCCTCCATGCCGAACGCCCGGGGTCAGGCAAAAGGGAACAGCGGCGTGTTCCTCCAGGGCATGTATGAAATCCAGGTGCTGGATTCCTACGGCATTCCGGTGCTGGGGACCGGCGACTGCGGTGCCCTCTACAGCCTTGCCGCCCCTCTGGTCAACGCCTGCCGCCCCCCGAAGGTCTGGCAGACCTATGATATAATCTTCCGGGCCGCCCGCTTCGAGGAGGGAACCCGCCGCGTCCTGGCCCGCCCGCGGGTAACCGTCCTGCACAACGGCCTGGTCATTCACAACAATGTCGAAATCCAGGGACCGACCTATGCCGGCGGGCAAGGCGACCTGGCCGAACAGGGGCCGGTGCGCTTGCAGGATCACGGCAACCGCGTCTTCTACCGCAATATCCGAATCACCCCTCTTCCACCGGAAGGGGCCAAATTCTACGAATATTCCAGGCCGCAGCACTGACAGTAGGGACGGGCATCGAACCTGCTCCTGCCGACAGGCTCAGAGAGCCAGCCGTGCCGGTTTCAGGGTCCAGGTTTGCAGCCTGGTCAATTCGACCACGCGCGGGGCGGTGAAGTCTTCGGCGAAGATCATCCAGTCCCAGAGATGGTCGCTGTCTTCGGCATAGGATTCCATCTGAAAATCCGCAGGCCGGAGAGTGATTTCGCCGGGCAGTTGCCCGGTATGGATAAGGGCCTCGCAGACCTGAGCCATTCCCAGCATCATCTCCGCCGGAGCGACAGACGTTCCGGCCATAGCCACCTGATCGGGCAGATGCCCGGCGAGTTCGAGGCATTGTTCGGCGCGGCCTGCGGCGTCCATGAAGGCTTCTATCGAGACCTCTAAAGGCAGCCGTGTTGTGAGGATTCGCTCTTTCGGCCCCAGAGGCTGGCGGAGCGATACGCTGCCCACCCCCCGTTGCCGGAGAAACCCGCTCAGCAAGGCGAACTGCTCCGCAGGCGACAGAAAGCCTGGGCCGGCCTCTAACTCTCGGATGCCGGAAGGGCACTGCCTTGAGATAGCCGCGATATCGGCGGCGGTGAAGAGATGGCCTGCCGCCAGGTCGGGGTAGAGGTCGGGCAGTTCGGCGGCGGTCACCACCTGCGCCTCCGGTTTGCTCAGGATGTGGCGCAGGTAATGCCGGAATCGCTCGTAGCCGGTGCGGGCCTCATCCTCCGAGCGCTGCCGGGGCATCTTCCAGTCTTTCGGATCGATGTTGATCCCGTGGCGATAGTTCACGCAGTCCCAGAACTCCGCATGGACGAACTCGGTCGGATGATAGAAAATGCTGATCAGCCCGCCTGTCCTGGAAAGCCGGTTATAGATTTCATCGAACCGTTCCAGGGAACTGCCGTACTCAGCATCGCTTCCCCACAGATCGGCCCGGTGGCAGTTCCAGTGCAGTCTGAATACAGTAAGTGTATTGCAATACCAGAATGGCTCTTCTCTGAATCCTATATTATCGCCCTCGTCCACGTAAATCAAACCCCATTTTTTCAGAGCAGGGAACGCCTGCGGTGCCCAGGCTCCTCCGGGCTGGCCGTAACAGGATATCTCCGTGCAGAAGATGCGCTCCAGGTCTCGCAGTCCCGATTCCTCCCGGCGCTCGAACTCGGAGGCCCCTTCGTCCCATCCCAAGCCTCGGACATATTCGGTAATGGTCGGGTGGATGGAATGGTAGTTGGTGTGATAACCGATATCATGGCGGCCCAGGGCGGAGATCGCATCCCAGCGGTCTCGCCGCTCCAGACTGCGGGCCTTTTCCCCCACTAGCTTGAACGTGCCCGGCACGCCCTCCCCGGTCATGACCTGCGCCACATCGCGGGCCGCATCGTCGGCGATGGGAGCGATGAAATCCTCCGTATCGAACCATAAACAGACATAAACTGTAGGCATCAACAGACTCCTTCGATTGTTTGGCTTCTATTCCATCTCCTTCGCTCCGATTCCTGCCCTCACGGCTGAGGAGGAACCGGGGAGCGAGCGTGGAATCTATGGGGTGGGAAGCCTGCTTCCCTGCGGCGGACGGCGCAAGAAGTAACGCCGCAACCGTTTCGATATGAGGAGGCATTGCCATGAGTCAGAAAAAGCTGCGATGGGGCATTTTGAGTACCGCGCGGATCGGGATGAATGCCCTGGCCCCTGCGTTCAAGGATTCCAAAGAGGCCGAACTGATCGCCATCAGCAGCCGGGACAAGACCAAAGCGCAGGAGGCCGCCGACAGGCTGGGGATTCCCCGCGCTTACGGAAGCTATGAGGAACTGCTGGAAGATCCCGATATCGATATCGTCTACATACCCCTTCCCAACGGGATGCATCCCGAGTGGGCGGTCAAGGCCGCGCAGAAGGGCAAGCACATCCTATGCGAGAAGCCAATCGCCAACGATGCCGAGCTGACCCGCCGGATGATCGAAGACGTGGGCCAGTACGGAGTCGTTTTGATGGAAGCCTTCATGTGGCGGTTCCATCCTCAGCACCACAAGGTCAGGGAGATCATCGCCTCCGGGGAACTGGGGAGGGCGCGGCTGGTGCGGATCGGCTTCTCCTTCTGGTTTGATTCCCCCAACTTTCGCTTCGACCCGGCTCAGGGCGGCGGGGCCATGATGGATGTCGGCTGCTACTGTGTTAATATCTCTCGCTTCATCTTCGATACGGAGCCTGTGCGGGCCTATGCCTCCGCCGAGTTCGACCCGAAAAACGATGTGGACCTAAGCCTGTCCGGCCATCTTCTCTTTCCAGACAACACTGTGTCCTTAATCGATTGCAGCTTCCGCATGGCGGGCCGCCAGGAATACGAGGTGATCTGCGAGAAGGGCATGATCGAGGTTCCGCTGGCGATCCTGCCCGGTGCCGGCCCGGCCCGGATTTACGTCACCGGAGACAGCGGCAGGCAGGAAGCGACGGTGGAAGGGCTGAACCAGTATACCGCCGAAATCGATCACCTCTCCGCCTGCGTCCGCGAGCGTAAAATGCCGGTCTACCCCCCCGAATCCTCCCTCAAAAACATGAAGATTCTGGACGCCCTCATCGGATCGGCCCGCTCGGGGAAGGCGGTTGAGCTTTCGCTGTAGAGCGGGAGGAAGGGGAAGGTTAGATGATAGGCGTCCAGGAGGATATTAAGGGGCGCAACCGCCCCCAGCCCCTCGAAGACGGGGGTTGAGGGGTCTTGATCCCATCGCTATCCAGATAAGGTAAAAGATACTCGGGTCCTGGGGGAGGGGGGACCGCTCTCCCCTGGCCCGGGTTCCCTCTCTCCCCTAACCCCTCTCCCCGAAACCCAAGGGATGCGCCGGAGCGCATCCTGGGAGAGGGGGACAGAGGGTGCGGTGCTTGAGGGATCATCTCTCCCCCTTCCCGTTTCGGGAAGGGGGCCGGGGGGTTAGGGAACGGTCTCTCAAAGCCCCCA
>JADLDR010000172.1 GCA_020846535.1 Armatimonadota bacterium
CAGCGAAGCCAAAGGGTCGAGTCTGACCCTTATGCGCTTATCCTCCTCCGCTTTGGTCTTATCGTCCTTCCCGGGAATCAACAATCCCGGCGTCTTGGCATAATAAGGGCCATCGAAAAGGAGCAAATTGGGCGCAAGCGATTTTTCTCCTACCTCGCTCCACGGAATCGATGTGCCCGTAGGCTTCCTGCCTCGCTGTTTAGGCGCATATTTGATCCAGAATGGAATCAGATCGTTGGCCCTACAGAAATCCGTATGAAGTGTAGAGGCTGCCTGCAAGGTTGCCTTGAGCAGAAATTCCATATATTTCTGTTCAAGGGCGATCAAAGAATCGATATCATCCAAAAGCCTCTGACGATGAAATTGATAATCCTTTCCGTTATGAGTCATCTTCCTTGATCGATGTTTTCCTCCAATCTTGCGATAATGGATGAGAAAGGCTGATGTAATGCTTTCGCCAGCTTGAGGCCCGTTCCCAAGGTGATATTCTTCTCTCCTCGCTCAATAGCTCCGATGTAGGTACGGTGCAAATCGCAGAGGTCGGCGAAGTTTTCCTGAGATAAACCGGCCTCCTTGCGGAGCTGCCGAATGATACGGCCAAACTGACTGGCTATCAGTTTCTCTTCCACGTCAATAGAATAGAGGAATGCTATTTCAAAGTCTACATTCTAAAGATAGCATTCTTTGGAGATATATCGTTATGGCTCTTCCTGTATACCCGGCAGGAATCCCGCTTCCGTTTGCCGAAAGGCATAGCAATTCGCTTTGGGGAGGAACTCGATGGAGACAAGCAGCAAGCTGGCGATAGAGGGCGGGTCGCCTGTCATCCAGGGGCCGCTGCCCGGCTGGCCCTGGTTCGATGAGGAGGCTATCCGGACGGCGGTGGAGCCGCTGAAAACAGGAAAGGTCAACTACTGGACCGGCGATATCGGGCGGCAGTTCGAGGACGCCTGGGCCGACTGGAACGGGGTCAAATACGCCATCACCACCACCAACGGGACGAGCGCCCTCCATACGGCGGTCGCCGCCCTGGGGATCGGGCCGGGCGATGAGGTGATTGTCCCGTCCTATACCTTTATCGCCAGCTCGTTCTGCATCGTGCAGGCGGGCGCTATCCCCGTTTTCGCCGATGTGTGCAGGGAAGACCACTGCCTGGACCCGGCGGACATCGAGCGCAAAATCACCGCCCGCACCCGCGCCGTCATTCCGGTGCATCTCTATGGCAATGTCTGCGAAATGGATGCCATCCTGTCTGTGGCGGAAAAGCACGACCTTCTGGTCATCGAGGACTGCGCCCAGGCTCACGGGGCGCTTTATAAAGGAAAGAAGGTCGGCACGTTCGGGCATGTCGGCTGCTTCAGCTTCTGTCAGAGCAAGACCTTCACCACCGGCGGCGAAGGCGGGGCTGTCATCACCGACGACGAGAAGGTCGCCCAGGCATGCCGTTCCTTCCGCGACCACGGCTATGATGTGGAAAAACGGATGAGCCTGATGGAACTGGAGGGAAGCCTGCCCTATATCCACACCCGCGTCGGCTTCAACTACCGGATGACCGAGATGCAGTCCGCCCTCGGCCTGGCCCAGATGAAGCGCCTGGACGACTGGAATCTGGCCCGCCGCCGCCGCAACGGGCAGGTGCTGATCGACGCCCTCAGGGATGTCCCGCAGGTGCGGACCCTCCCTGTCCACAATGAGGAAAAGGTGAACGGCTTCTTCGTCTTCCCCATCGTCCTCGACCTGGATGCCCTGGCCTGTGACAAGAAAGCATTCCTGAACGCTCTGGAGGCCGAGGGCGCTCCCTGCTGGCGCGAATTCTGGCCTCAGTGCTACAAGGAGCAGGCGTACATCGAGCATAACGGCTTCGGCCGTACTCGCTTCCCCTTCGAGTCGAAAGAATATACCGACCCGGCCTCTGTCGCCTACGATGAAGCCTTCTGCCCGAACGCCGCCTGGCTCGAAGACCGAACCTTCATCGTCCTCTGCCACCCCCGCCTGGAAGAAGAACACATGAAGCTGATCGCCGATGCTATCAAGAAGGTGGCCGCCGCGAAAGCGAGAAAATAAGGGCGCATTTGATCGCGTGTGCCTGCTGAAAGAAAAAGGGCGTGAATCTCTTTCAACAAAAGATTCACGCCCTTTTGAGCCTCAGAGCTTGTGGGATTACCCCTCCAGGCAGCACAGCTTGGTGACGCGACGCTTGCCTTGCTCGTTCAGGACGAGCGCCACACGCACTTTCTTCCCGCACTCCGGGCAGATGGAGGCCTGGGCCTTCTCTTCGGCGCGAGCCGTCACGTTCGTCTTGGAAACCTTGTCGCCTTTTGCCATTCTTGTTTTGTGTACACCCTTTCTTGGAATAGATAATTGGAAGTTTGCTTTCTTCCCCGTACAAAAAGAATGCTCCGCCTGGGAGCCGCCATCGGAAAGATTCGCCGCAGCAGACATAGAAGAGGGCGTCTCGCCTTGAGACGCCCCATCACATCCTCCATTATTATAGCAAAACCTCGCCAAAAAATCAGCATCTTCCTCCTGTGCGAAGAAATATTTTCAGGAGATTTTTCTTTCCAGGCCCGGCGAAAAGGAGGGAAAGCGTTTTACAGGCAAGAATTTAATCAATTATAATAATCGAAAGGGATGGCCTCAATGAAGCTGCACTATAAGGGAAATCCTCTGCAAGAAGGGTACAACCTCATCGTCAGCCCGGAAAACGCGCCTCTGAAGTATCTGGAGGTTGGTCGCCTGCTGCTGGCCGGGCCGGGTAAACGCTTTTTGGGCGAAACCGGGGGGCGGGAGCTGGTGCTGGAGCTTTTCGCCGGAACCTGCTCGATCTCTGTCACCGCCCGGATCGCCGCCGTCTATGAGCATATCGGTGGCAGGCCCGATGCGTTCACCGGCAAGCCCACCGCTGTCTATGTGCCCAGGGACAGCCGCTTCGAGATCACCTCCGAGAGTACCCGGCTCGATATCGGGATGGCTTACGCCGATACCGATTACGCCGGAGACCCCGCCCTGGTCCGGCCCGATGATGTGATGTGGGTGTCGGCGGGTCAGTCCAACTGGCGGCGCGATGTCTACACCACCATCGGCCCGCAGGTCAAGGCAGGCCGCCTGATCCTGGGAGAAACGATCAACCCGCCCGGTCACTGGTCGAGCTACCCACCCCACAAGCACGATACCTTCCAGCCTCCCTCCGAGGCCCCATACGAGGAAGTCTACTCCTTCCAGGTCAAGCCTGCCGGTGGATTCGGCATCCAGCGCGTCTATACCCCCAAGGATGATCCGGAACCGCTCGATGCCACCTATGTGGTGGAAGACGGCGATACTGTTGTTCTGCCCAGAGGTTACCATCCGGTTGTGGCCGCCGCAGGCTACCGAGTCCTCTACTTCTGGATCCTTGCAGGCGAGGGCCGCCAATACGGCGCTTGGTCGGATGACCCTGCCCACGCCTGGCTCAAAAATACCGAGCCGATGATCAAGGAAATGACCCTATGATCCGTCAGGACGCGTTCCCTGCGCCTGCAAACGCCTGAACTATTGAGAGCAACCCAAAGGAGGGCGGCCTGCCGGGCCGTCCCTACAAGATGGATGGTCATGTAGGGCGGCCCGGTGGGTCGCCCTTTGTCGCAACCTCAGACACGCCGACCCGAAAGCGGCATCATAAGCAATAAAGGAGTTTTTAATTTGAACACGGATATTACGGATTGCCTGGACGGTCTTAGCGGGGAAGAATTGTTCGAGAGAGGGCGGGGCATCACCTATGACGACCTGGTGATCCTCCCCGGTTATATCGATTTCGATTACAACGATGCCAACCTGGAGACAAGGGTCACGCGCAACATCAAGATCAAGCGGCCTTTCGTCAGCTCGCCGATGGATACGGTCACGGAATCCAAGATGGCGATCTATCTGGCCCTCCAGGGCGGCATAGGATTCATCCATTACAATAACAAGATCGAGGAGCAGGTCAATGAAGTGCGGAAGGTGAAGCGTTTTGAGAACGGCTTCATCACCGACCCCGTCGCCCTCAGCCCTCGGCACACCATCCGGGATGTGGACAATATCAAAGCCAGCCACGGCTTCTCCGGCGTCCCCATCACCGAGGACGGAACCCTGAACTCCCGCCTGGTGGGAATCGTCACCAACCGCGACATCGATTTCGAGAAAGACCGGTCCAAACCCCTCTCCTCGGTAATGAGTACCGACCTGATCACCGTGAATCAGGGCTGCACCCTATCCGAAGCGAACAAGGTGCTGAAACAGAGCAAAAAGGGGAAGCTGCCGGTTGTGGATGATCGGTTCCGTCTCGTTTCCCTGGTGGCCCGGCGCGACCTGATCAAAAACAAGGACTTTCCCGAAAGCTCCAAGGACATTCACAAACAGCTCCTGGTCGGGGCCGCCGTCTCCACACGCAACGAGGACAGAGACCGGGCCGACGCCCTGGCGAAAGCCGGGGTGAACGTTCTGTTGATCGATGCGGCGCAGGGGAATTCCATCTACCAGGAGAGCATGCTCGCCTATCTCAAGGAGAATTATCCTGAGGTGGAAGTCGTGGCAGGTAATGTTGTCACCCTCCGGCAGTGTCAGAATCTGGTCGAGGCCGGCGCGGACGCCTTGCGGGTCGGCATGGGGCCGGGATCCATCTGCATCACCCAGAACATGATGGCGGTCGGGAGGGCGCAGGGGTCTGCGGTCTTCCAGTGCGCCCGCTACGCCCGGGAGAAGGGCGTTCCCGTCATCGCGGACGGCGGTATCTCCGGGATCGGGCAGGTGGCGAAGGCGCTCTCCGTCGGGGCCAGCGCGGTGATGATGGGGTACATGCTGGCCGGAACGGCCGAGTCCCCGGGCGAGTATTTCTACGAAAACGGCATCAAGGTCAAGCGATACCGGGGCATGGCTTCCCTGGAGGCGATGGAGGCGGGCGGAGGCAAGCGATACTTTATGGAGAACGAAGCCATCCGCGTGCCGCAAGGGGTGTCGGGAACGGTGGTCGACAAAGGCTCCCTGGTCGAGTATATTCCTTACCTGACCAAAGGCCTCAAGCAGGCGTTTCAGGATATGGGATACAGGGATGTGCCGAGCCTGCACGAAGCCCTCTATTCCGGCGAGCTTCGCTTCGAGAGGCGCAGCCCGGCGTCCCAGGCCGAGGGGACCGTACACAGCCTTTACTCCTACCGGGAGCCGAAATTCGGTATAAAATAGCCTCAAAATGAGGAAAAATATTCTATGGAAACGCTTGACACCCCCAGACCCATGTGGTATAATATGGAGTGCTGGAGCGGAAAGGCTCCGTGATCCTTGAGAACTGAACAGCGCGCAGAAGAGGACGGGTTAGGAACAAACGGAAGCGACGGGCGAAGGAGCGCAAGCTTCTTCGGACCCTGAACAATTACGATGGAGAGTTTGATCCTGGCTCCGGACGA
>JADLDR010000173.1 GCA_020846535.1 Armatimonadota bacterium
GGAAGCCTACCGCGAAAGGCACAGACGCTCACATGATTGAGCCTCGGTAGCTGCAAAGTAGCAATAAGAATGCATCCTGAAAGATGAGAGTAAGGTCTTGACTTTTTATATTATGAGGGGTATAATAAGAATATCAAAAAATTGCTCTTAAGGAGGCATTGTTATGGTTGTTCTGACAATCCCTAACTTCCGCAGTGATCCGCAAGGGGCAAGATTCGCGGACGTAGTGCAGGACAAGCGCATTAACTTTCAGCATTGGCTCGATTTTTTTAACGATCCTATCCGGCAACTCCGAATGGAGGATTCGGAAACACACCATGATCGTCCGGCACTGGCCGGGGTGATCCGCGAACTGGAACAGCATCCTCATTTCAAGCCTTATCTGGAAAATAATGATGCTCATACGACACAACGCGGAAGGCAGGCCATCGGGGTTATTGTACGTATGATCATGCTGGGTCTGGGATGGCGGAAGACAGGCCGCAAAGGATCCCTTGGGCAACGGGCAACAGTTCCACCCGGCACTACCACACCGGGAGCTTACCACAACGCGAGCGGTCTGTCTCAGTGGTTTACTCGGTCCGAACGCTACGAAATCTAAAAGCCCGGATCGCACGAAAGACAAATTGAAACAAGCAAAATAGCTCTAAAAACCAAAGAGGCGGCCCGGTGTGTGGTCCGCCTCTCCGCTTTACATACTTCGCTTACAACGCCTCCCAACCCTCACGAGGGCTTCTCCTGCTCTGGGCTATCCTGCGGCTTTGTCTCGGGCTGGGCCGGTTCGGGCGCAGGGGCAGGCAGCGCCTTTTTGACTCTTTCCAGTGTTTTTGGCAGGAGCTTTCCTGCGGTTTCCTCGCGGAGGCGGGCGGCCTCCAGAGAGTCGCGCACCACACGAGGGGTCAGGAAGACAAGCAGTTCCGTCTTGTTCTTGGTCGTGCTTCTGGATTTGAAGAGATTGCCCAGGATCGGGATATCGCCCAGCAGGGGCACTTTGTTCACGGTGGCCGTGATGCCGTTCTTGATGATCCCGCCCAGCACCACCGTTTCCCCGTCCTTCACGCTCACCGTGGTCTGCGCCTCCCGCTGGTTGACCACCGGCGCGTTGAAGTCCGTATAGCGCACGAAGTCGTTGGCTGTCTGGACGACATCCATCGTCACATAGCCGTTGGAGGTGATGCGGGGCGTCACATTGAGGACGATGCCCACATCCAGGAAGGCGTAGTTATAGATGAAGTTTCCGTTGGCGTCCACCCGCTGGTTGGTCACATAGGGAAGGCTCTGGCTGATATTGATCTCCGCGGTGGCGTTGTTGCTGGTGAAGATACGCGGCGTGCTGAGTACCTCGAACCGGTTATCGCTCTGGAGCGCCTGGAGGAAGACGCTGTAGTCCGCTCCCGAAAGGGTGTAGCGCAAGCCCTGCGGCTGCTGCGTGTCCGCCCGGAGACCGAAAGATTGGGAGCCGACAGATTTCCCCTTGATGAAATTCCACTCCACCCCCAGCTTGTTGGTGGCATCCAGGCTCGCTTCCACGATCAGGGTTTCGATCATCACCTGCTCGGGAATCTTATCGAGCTGGGCCAAGACCTGATCCAATATCTCCTTGTTCTCCGGCGGGGTCACGATGATGACGCTGTTGGTGCTGATGTCCGGAATGACGGTCACCGTGCCGGTCAGGTCGCGGACATTCACCACCCGCCCCGATTCATCGAATCCGGTGGCCGCCCGCCCCTGCTGCTGGGGCCGGAAGCCTCCGCCGAAGCCGCCCGGCAACTGGGCCATCTGAATGTCCGGCTCCACCGAAACGCGGGTCTCCAGTTCTCCTGACTCCGCATCGGGGTCGGCCAGCGAGATATCCATCTCCGACTGGCTGTTTTCATCATCGGCGGCGGCCCGGCTGGCTGCGCCTGCCGCTGCCGACCTCCCAGACTGGCCGCCGCCTCCGTTAAAGCGGTTCTGATTGTTGCGGTTGTTCCGGCGCTGCTGCGTCTGGTTGCGGTTCCCGAAGCGCGTTCCCCCCAAGTTCCCGCCGGCTCCCCCGCCCCGCCCGCTGAAGGACTGGTTGAGAAGCTGCGCCACCGCATCGGCGCGGGCGTTCTGGAGGGTGAGAACAAAAGCGCTGTTCTCGAAGATAACCTCTTTATCCAGCTCCTTGACGACCTGGGTCACCACCTCCAGGTTGTCCTGGGTCGCTGTAACCACCAGGGAGTTGGTGCGCTGCTCCGCCACCACCGTTCCGAACGCGCCCAGCATCGCCCCGAAGCGCGGCCCGCGCTGGAACCGCTGGTCAATCGGCGTGGAGGAGGCGCTCATTCCGCCTCTTCCACGCGGGGCGCTGCTGAGGAGAACGTTCTGGAGGATCGGGGCCAGATCGACGGCATTGGCATACTGGAGTGCGAAGACCTTGGACTGCTGCGGCTGCTCGGTGGGCTTATCGATCTGTTCGATCAGATCGGCCACCTGATCGAGCTCCCGTCCGGGCGCGTTGACGATCAGCGAGTTGCTGAAATCGTCCGCAGACGCCTTCACCAGAGAGACGGTGTTGGATGCCCCGCCGCGCCGGCCCCCCCGGCGGAAGCCGCCTCCTGCATTGCTGTCAGGCTGGGCGGGCTGGGGCTGCCCCGCCTGCGGGGCCTGCGGCAGGGCGAAAACTTCGTTGATGACGCGGGCCACCTGACTGGCGCTGGCGTATTTGACGGTGTAGACGCGAAGCTGCATCCCATCGCTGCGCCCGCCTCCGGAGCTCATTCCCTCCGGCATTCCCGAAGGCCGGAAACCTCCACCCTGCGGGCGGCTCTGTCCGGGCCGGATCACCAGGAAATTACCCTCTTTCCGCAAGCCGTAGTTTTTCAATCCCAGCACCGTATCGAGCATGGCGAAGGCATCGGTCAGGGTTTGCTGGCCGGGGCTTTGAAGGGTGATCGGAAAGTTCAATCCGGGATCTTTGATGATGGCGACCCCGCTGGCCTGGCTCAGCAGCCGGGTCACCGCATCCACGCTCGCGTTGCGGAAATCGAGGCGGACGCGGGCCTTCGGGTTGAGCTTGAACTGCTCCCAGGCGGGCTTCTCCGGCTGGCGCTGCATCCCAAACTGCCCCCATGCTGCGGCCTGCACCATCAGCGATATCGCTACCGGGATTAAGAACCGTTTTTTCATCTCAGTTCGCTTCTCTTTCTCTGCTCGTGCGGGGCGTTTCCGCCACGAAAGCTCTGCCTGCCGTCACCGAAGGGAGCCGGGGAACGCCGCCCGGCCCGGGGCCGGGGGGAACCGCAGATCCCGGGCCGCCCGGAACAGGCTCTGCGGCAGGCTGGGCGAAGGTCAGTCTGGTCTCCTGCCCCAAGGCGTTCAGGAAGATCATCCCATCTTCCTGAATGGCAGCCACGCGCAGGCCGTTCCACCGGTCGCCGACCCGCAAAAACTGGGATTCCTGTGTCGCCGGATTTTCAATGAGGGCGTTATGCACGCCGTTGACGATATTGACGCCGGTCAGCGACCAGACGCCGTCCGTTCCCGGCGCGGCGATCCCCTGCGGCAAATCGTTGCCAAGAGCGGCCAGACGTGAAGGTTTTGCCGGGACAACCACAGGCGCGAACGCGTTGCGGCTCCCGCCCGTGTAGCGGGGAAAGCGGGCGCTCCGGTCCGCTTCCGTGATGCCGTCTGCGTTTCGGACAGCCCTTTGGCGGCTGCGAGGGGCGGATTTCCGGGCAGGCGGCTCCGGTTCGGTCAGGAGAACGACCGCATAGGCTGCGGTTCCCAGCACCAGGGTATAGACGATAGGCCGGCTGATCTTAACCACGAATATCTCCTGTCTTCGGGGCCTCCTCCGGCGAGGGCGCGGCATAGGCGGACAGGCCCAGGGTGGCGGTCACGGCGCTGCTGGCGGCATCCATCGAAGCCACCTGGATGCTTCTCAAAGCCAACTGGCTGCCCCCTCTGTCCAGCGAAGCCGCCACCGCCCGCACCGCTGGGTACGGCCCGGACAACTGGACGCTGAAGGGCAGTTCCATCACGCCCTCCAGCGCCAGCGGCCTCTGGGGCCGGAATGCCGAAAGATTCACCTTCCGCCGGTTCGCCTCCAGGGTCAGGGCTTGCAGGACGGCGGCGGTGACAGCTTCCGCATCCCCCCGCCAGAGTCGTGGCCGGACAGCCGCCTCCGTTTTTCCGGCCTGCGCCCGGATATTCTTCAGATCGTCCTCGATCTTTTTCAGGCTCTTGACTCGGGCCGTGACGATCCCGGCCACGCCCGGCTCGGGCAGCACAAGGGCGTAAGCCAGAGAGAGGATGAATACGATAATAGATATGAGAACCAGAAGCCCCGGCCCCATCTTTTCCTTCGGCTTCATAGCCATCATTGCAGTCCCTCCGATCCGGCAGGCGGCGCTTCTCCGGAAGCCCTGTTCCCCGTTCCATCTTTGGCCACTTTTCCGGACGTTTTGGCTTTCTTCCCCTTTTTCGGAGGAGCGGGCATGGGGAGGTTGCCGACGCCCAGCGCCGCCACTTGGAACTGGACAACCGGCGTCTCCTCGATTCTGGCGCTATTGGCGAACATCAGCCGGGCGTCCCGGAAGCGCGGCGACGACCCCAGGGCAAAGACGAACCGGGCGACCTCGGCGGAGGAACGGGCCGTGCCGCGCACCTGAATGGCCTTCCCCCGCTCGATATTGAGACCGGTACACCACGCGCCCTGGGGCAGGCTGTCACCGACGGCGGCCATTAGGTCGCTGAGCGGCTGAGCGGGCCGGAAGGCCGTTTGCAGCGCCGACTGGACGGCGGACGCTCTCTGCGCCCGGGCGATTTCCGCCTCCCTGATGGAGCGAAGACGGGTCAGTTTCCGGTTCCATGTCACCGCTCCCCGCCGCGCCATCTGCGCCGCCTCCCTCTGCTCGCTCCATTTCAGGACGGCCATCAAAGCGGCGGCGATCAGCAGCACGGTCGCCAGCCGGGTTCTCATGGCAGTCTGCCGTTTGGCCTCCTGCGCCCGGTCTTCCGAAAGCTCGAAATGAAAGGGGGGCGCGTGGTGCAAAAGCATCAGGTCGCTTTCCACAGCCTTCAGAGCGCCCGGCAGCGATAGCTCGCCGTCCGTGAGGAGCGAAAGATTCTCCGCCCGGGCGGCGGCAAGGGTGCGCTGTATCTCGGTCTCCGGCTCGCTGTCCCGGGGAGCCACGCGGCTGAACCTCAGGATTCCCCCCTGGACGACATCGAGGGCCGGACCTGCCGGAGTCGTTCTGACCAGCAGGGCGTCTTTCAGCCCGGCGCGTTCCGCCGCAGAGGGAGAACCCAGCGACACCGGCAGGATGCGGCTTGCCGTCAGCCCGGCCTGCTGCAATTCCGAACGGAGCTGCTTCAGGTCCTCGGAGCGCATGGCGGCCACCAGGGTCAACACGCCCTCCACGTCCCGGTCACTCGTTTGAAAAATATCGAAGGCCAGTTGATCGGGCGGTAGAGGAAACAGGCGGGCCAACTGGACGGAAGCGATGCGGCGCAGGTCTTCCGGGGACGCCTTCGGGAGGCGCACGGCCTTCAGAAAGACCAGGCTGCGCCCTACGCCGACCAGAACCTTCCGATGCTTTTGCAGCGCGCTCCCCAGTTCCGAAAGGCTGCTCCCTTCCCGGGACTGACCGGTATGGATGTCGACCGCCCGCACGTGGCCGGGTATCCATTCGATATGAATCGGCGATGCCGCTTTCCTGCTCATGATTCTAACGCACCTGCTTCTATCGTCGTTGTTGGCTCCTCATCCCAGTCCCACCAGGCGGGGATGCCGGAATCCGAGAAGCGTTCCCATGCCTGTATCTGCGCCCGGCCCTCCGTCCACCTCACTGTGACCTCCGCTGCCGCGCCCACTCCGCCGCTCTCCCCGTAGGCCCTCACAATCCAGGTATCGCTGCCGACCGCGCACAGGTCGGCGATATCGGCCAGCAGCGCCCCGGAAAGGCCGGGAACGGAGGTCAGTTCCCCCAGGCTGCCGAATCCGCTTGCCTGGCGGGAAACGATGGCCTCGGCGATATCGGAGGTCATCTCCGGCAGCGTCTTCAGCACAGCGGGGAGGGCCGTATTGATATTGATTTTCCCCGCCAGCCTCGTTCCGGCGGAGAAGGCCAGCGCATCCAGCAAGGGCTGCATGTTCTCCGGGGTCAGGCCGGTTGCGTTCCACAACTGGCGAAAAGAGGTGTAGGGCGCTCCCGCCGCCACCTGAAGGGCGAGCTGCGGATTGAGCCCGAGCTGCGCCAGGGTTTCCGCACTGACCCCTCCCTGGCCGATATTCACCCGCGCCTCCCCGGTGGCCCGCGTGTTCGGAGCGCCGCTCGATACGGTGAGTACAGCGGCGAGAGGAAGCGGGTCGCCGTCCTCGTCTTCGAGCGAAGCGGCGGTTGTCAGCGTTTCGTCCGGGGGACGGTAGAGCATCCGGGCCGTCCACCCACGGATCAGCAGCAATTCGTTCAGGGTTTCCAGAGAGCCGAGCCGGGCGTTGTAGGGCTGGGCCAGCCCGTTATAATACTCGTCCTTCGCTCCATCGGGCCGGGCCGTCAGGCCTGTCTCGCGCCAGTCCAGCAGGCTTTCGAGCGGCTCCGTGTCGATGGGCAGAAGCCGGAGATGCTCTTCGGACGCCTGGTTGATATTGACCAGCGAACCGGCATCGATAATCTCCAGGCGGAAGGCGGCGTCTCCCAGGTTGAACCCCTCGCTGCCGCCGTCCCCCAGCAAGGCCCACTCATCCTGCAAGGTGACCAGGTTCGGGTCGGCGTTCTCCAGGGCGGCCAGAGCGCGGGCCACCGCGGAGCGCATGGCGATCTCGGCGCGGCGCTGTCTCAGCCTGTCCTGGGTTTCCTGGAGAGCGGCACGCTGGTCCTGGGTCAGCATCGCCATCAGGGCCATCAGGCAGGCGATCACCACCAGGATTTCCACCAGGATAAAGCCCTCCCGCCCTTTTTTCACAGCCCGCCTCCGGCTGCCGGGTTCCGCTCATCCACATCGCTTGCCGGAAGAGGGACGATCAGAACCCGGATTTCATCCTCCGCGGCTCCGGTCAGCGCATAATTCACTTTCACGGCGGCGGGCAGTCGCCGCGCTCCGGTTGTGGTGTCCCAGGTATCCACCCACTCCAGGCCGTCCCAGAACTGGAAGCCGATGCGCTCCACCTCCGGGGCCAGAAGGCGCTCCAGTCCGCCCTGGGCCGGGTCGCCGTCCGAGGGGCGCTGCACTCGCTCGAACAGGCCCGTCCCTTCGCTGTCGGCCCCCACCGGCGTAATGCCCAGCGACACTTCCGCGATCCCGCCCACCGGCCCGCGGGCAAGGTGCTGGGCCTCGAAATCGTCCTGGCTCATCCGCGCCGCTATCGGCACATCGGGAGCCACAGTCGTAAAGGTCAGCCGGTCGGCCCCCAGTTCGCCCGTATCGTCCTCTGTTTCCGCCTGCCCGATAAAATAGGTGGCGGCGTCTTCCGGGGCATCCGACAGTCCGGCCCCCTGGAGCAGTTCCCGGATGCGCTCCTCCATCGCCCCTGCCCGATCCAGGGCGGCGCTGCGCTCGGTGTGGAGGCGCTGGATATCGATCCCTGCCGCAAAGGCGTAGCCGATGGCCGCCGTCAGGGTCACCAGAATCGCCAGCACCACGATTAGTTCCAGCAAAGTCACTCCGGAGCGACCCAGGGGCTTCGGGCGTCTCATGGCTGGCCGCTCCCCTGGGTGGGCCTGGCATAAATCAGGCCGCTCAAAGACTGCGAAACTTCGCCCTGGGAAGCGGTTACCGTCACATACGATACGTTCGCCACCTCGCTATCCGGCTGGATATCCGCTGTCCAGGCGATATCCGGATAGCCCTGTTCCGTGAAATCGCCACTGTCCTCCGCCGCATTCGTCTGCGCCTCCACGACCAGCTCGTTCATTCTCTGGAAAGCCAGCTTTTGCAGCAGGTCGGCTTTCTGCGCCTTGATGTCCGCAAGGGAGATCGCGCGGATGCCGCCCATCACGCCGACCAGAGCCACCGAAACCAGCAACACGCTGACCAGCACTTCGATTAATGTAAAACCACGCCTACCCACGCTGTTCGATCTCTCCCGCAGGCCAGCGGTCTTCCAGGGTTTCGGGCAGTTCCCCGGAAATCCACTGCGCCTTTCCCTCTTCCGAAAGGAGAAGCGAGGTGTTTTCCTCTCCCTCGGATTCCGAAAATTCCAGTCCCCCGGCCTCAGCGGAGCCGTCCGGGTAGACCTGCCATTCCCAGGAATCCGGCTCCAGCGTTTCCTGTCCGATCCGGGCGTTCTCGATGAGAAACCCTTCTTCCAGACGGACGCGACGGACCTCTACCGGGTCTCCCTCTGCCGGAACGCGCTCCATCACCAGAGCGTCCTCCTCCACACGGAGCCTCACGGCCTCCCGGCTCTTACGCGCTTCGTTCCGGGCCTCGGCAGGCAGGCGGAGAATAGCGGCCTTCATGTCCTGCACGCTGCGCGAGCGCCGGAGGGAAACCAGGTTCGGCATGACCAGAGCGGCCATCATCACCAGGACGAGGATCACGGCATTCATCTCGACCAGGGTGACCCCCTGCCGCCCGTAGCCTGCTCGGTTCTTACGCCGCATCGCCAAAGCCTCCCGGATTACTCGCTGGTGATATCCTCGGCGTCGCCCTCGCCGCCCGGCGCGCCGTCCGCCCCGTAGGAAGTGATCAGATAATCCTGGTCATCGGGGCCGGGGGACTCATAAACATATTCATTGCCCCACGGATCCACTGGAATATCCTTGCTGGTATAGGGGCCTCGCCAGTTTTTGGCATCGCTAGGCTTCACCCAGAGCGCCTGAAGCCCTTCCTCGGTGGTCGGGTAAGCGTCATTATCGACTCGATACTGCTGGAGGAGGCTGCTCAGGGTAGCGATGTCGCTGGCGGCTTTCGCCCGCTTGGCGTCGCTCGTGCGCCCCACGACCCGGGGCACGATCAGAGCGGCCAGGATCGCCAGGATCAGAATGACGACCAGGAGTTCGATCAGGGTGAACCCGCTCCGTCCGCGGGCTGCGTGGCATCGTTTCATGGGATGTCCCTTCTTGCGCTTTATTATTCAAAAGGAAGGAGGCTTTTTATTTCACCAGATTTTGCGCCTGGAAGATGGGCAGGAGGACGGACAGCACGACAAAGCCTACAAGAGCGCCCATTCCCAGCACGATCACCGGCTCCACCAGGGAGACCAGCCGCCGCATCCCGATATCGACCTCGAAATCCAGGCTGTCGGAGACGCGGCCCAGCATCTTGGGCAGCTCCCCAGTCTCTTCGCCGATGGCGATCATGTGGGTCAGCACGGGAGGGAACGAACCGGCATCGTTCATCGCCGCCGCAATAGGGCGGCCTTCTCGAACCTCCTGCTCCACGGCCCGGGCGCTTTCCAGAAAGAGCCGGTTGCCTGCCGACAGCCCGGCGATCTGAAGCGCCTCCAGAATGGAAACGCCCCCGTAGAGGAGGGTTCCCAGCACCCGGGAAAAGCGCGACACCACCGCCTTGCGGATCACCGGGCCGACGACAGGGGCGAGTAAAAGGAAGCGGTCTCGCGCCTTCGCCCCTGCGGGCGTGGCGAACCAGCCTTTTAGCCCGATAACGCTTCCCAGGATTACAATCAGGAAGACCGGCCACTGCCCGGTCACGAGATCGGCGCTGCCCAGCAGCCAGCGGGTGGTCAGCGGCAGATCGCTGCCCAGGTCTTTGAATACCCCGGAAAGGCGCGGCACCACAAAGGTCATCAGGAAGGTGATCACCAGCAGGGCGGTGAATGCCAGGATGCTCGGATAGACGAGGGCGCTGACGATCTGGCTCCGGCGGGCCACCTCCTTCTCCTGAAAATCGGCAAGGCGGCCCGCCACCTCTCCGAACTGCCCGCTGGCCTCGCCCGCCCGGAGGGTTTGCGTAAAAACCTCCGGGAAGGATGCCGGATGCTTTGCCAGAGCCTGGCTGACGGGTATTCCGGTGCGAACATCCTCCAGCGCATCCAGGGCGATGGCCTTCAGCGATTGGCTCTCCGACTGGTCGGCCACCACTTGCAGCACCCGGTCGAGCGGCAGCCCGGCAAGAGACAGGTCGGACATTCGGCGCGTGAAAAGAGCGATATCCTGGCGGGAAGGCTTTCGATGCCGCCCGGCGATCCGCACAGGCGAGGCCGGGGCGGACGCCTGCTCCCGGATTTCCAGCACGAAGCGCCCTTCCGCCGCCAAGCGGTTGACCGCGCTGTCGCTGCTTTCCGCTTCGATGACCCCCGTTCGCCGTGCGCCTGCGGCGTCCAGCGCGGTATAGGCGAAGGTCTGGGCGGACATCAGACGACCTCCCGCTGGCAAACGCGGAGGACTTCCTCCGGGGTGGTCTTCCCTTCCAGCACGGACAGCCTGCCGTCCCCGAAAAGGGTCCTCATGCCGTGATGCTTGACCGCATAATCCTGAAGCTCGGACGCGCTCGCCCGTTCCACGATCATGCGGCGGATCTGATCATCGATGGTGAACATCTCGTAAAGCCCCTGCCGTCCCTTAAAGCCGGCCTGCTGGCAGCGGTCGCAGCCCCGCCCGCGCCGGAAGGGCGAATCGCCGTTCCGGCTGTCCGGAGCGATGCCGATAGCCCCCAGCGACTCCGCACCCGGATGATCCGGCTCTCCGCAGGACGGGCAGACCCGGCGCACCAGCCGCTGGGCCACCGTTCCGATCAGAGACGAGGCCGCCAGGTAAGGTTCCACGCCCATGTCGAGAAGGCGTGTCACTGCGCCCGGGGCATCGTTGGTGTGCAGGGTGGAAAAGACCAGGTGGCCGGTCAGGGCTGCATGAATGGCGATCTCCGCCGTCTCGTAGTCCCGGATCTCCCCCACCATGATCACATCGGGGTCCTGCCGGACAATATTGCGGAGGCCGCTGGCGAAAGTCAATCCGATATGGGGCCGCACCTGAATCTGGCTGATGCCCGGGACTTGATACTCCACCGGATCCTCGATGGTCAGGATGTTGATGGTGGGGGACCAGATTTCTTGAAGCGCGGCATAGAGGGTGGTGGATTTGCCCGAACCGGTCGGCCCGGTCGCCAGGATGATCCCGTAGGGCGTGCGGATCATCTGACGGAACCGCGCCAGCGTGTCCGGGCGCATTCCGAGTTCCTCCAACCCCAGCATAGCCGTCGATTTATCGAGGATCCGCATGACGGCCCGCTCCCCGAAGACGGTCGGCACGATGCTCACGCGAACATCGATAGGCCGCCCGGCGATCACGATCCGAATGCGCCCGTCCTGCGGCAGCCGCCGTTCGGCGATATTCATTTCGCCCAGAATCTTGATGCGGGAGACGATAGCGGCATGCATCCGTTTGGGGGGATCCATCGCATCCCGGAGCATCCCGTCCACACGGAAGCGCACCTTCACTTCCCGCTCGTATGGTTCAATGTGAATGTCGCTGGCCGTATCCCGGAGGGCCTGGGCGAAGATGATGTTCACCATCTGCACCACGGCGGCCTCGCCCGCCATCTTTTGCAGGTCGGCCAGGTCGGTGGTATCGTCCACCTCGGCATAGCCGTTCTCCTCGGAGGAGCCGGGAAGACCTGCCAGGATTTTCTCCAGGAAGAGTTCTTCGATCTTTTCCCGGATCAGAGAGGGCGAGGCTAGAACCGCCTGGGCCGGCCTCTGGAGGAGAACTCCCAGTTCGTCCACCGCGCCCAGCGCCTCCGGCGTCCCGATAGCGACCACCAGCCGGTTTCCTTCCATACGGATCGGCAGCAGTTGGCGCTGCAACGCAAAATCGGGCGGAGCCAGTCGAATAGCCGACTCGACCGGCTTGACCGTCTCCAGATCGATCCACTCGAACCCGTCCTGCCGGGCGCTCATGGCGGCATCGGCAGGGCGATTGTTAAGAGTTAAGGACATATTTTGACACCGTTGGTTTGAGGCAACAGCCCCCGATCCCCGCCTTATTAAGGCGGGGGAACAATCTTCGGGGTGCTTTGATAGCTTAACCAAAAGAACGCAGACGTTAAGCCCCTGTTGACAAGGAGATTGAGGAGGGCTGTTTTATATCGATCCCCCGCAATCCCAATCCGGGCGGCTTCCCTTTATACGCTATTTCCGACCGGCCCTTGCCGGCGGCCCGGTGTGCGGGCGGGGAATTTGAACGGCTCTCCGATCATGGCTTTCCATTGCTTCTGCTGTTCCTCGGTCAGTGAGGAGACTGCCTTTTCGAGCGATGCCTTCCGCATTTCGGTCATCTTGGCCTGCCACTTCTGGCGGTCTTCCCGCGTCATGTTCCTGGGATCCGCATCCTGCCGGACATCGCGCATCTCCCTCTGCTGGTCGCGCTGAATGCCTCTGATTTTGTCGGACTGCTCTCTGGTGAGATTCAGTTCGTCGGCCACGTCCTTGCGAAAAAAAGCCAACAACCCGGTCTGCTGCAATTCCAACTGGCGGAATCGCTTTTGCTGATCGGCATCCAGAATCTCCGCCACTGCCTTGGACTGAACGGCCCGCATCTGGTCGGCCAATTTCTCCCGGTCTTCCGTCTTCATATTCCGCATGGCCTCCATGCCGCCCGCCTTCTGCACCAGGTCGTTGACAGCCCGGCGCGCCTCCGGCTGCTTTGTTTCCAGCTTGGACACCTGATCAGGCGTCATCTTGAGTTCTTTCTGAACCTCGGGGACTCCGAGCAGCATCAGGCCGCCGCCCATTCCCATCCCCATGCCCATTCGTCTCTGGCCTCGCCCGGCCTGCGCTGAAGCGATCTGGGCGGTCGCCACACACAAAGCCAGTGCGATCCATAAAATGTAACCACGCTTCATCTGATGTCCTCCTTCACTTTTAAAAGACTCTCCAAGCCGAATCTTGTAAAGGCTTAGACGCAGCGATTTTCAGAAAGTTCCGTAGAAAAGCGCGTGGAGAATGGAATGTCAGACAGATCAGGGGAGACGAGAGAGTTTATAATTGCGAGAATCCGTTCGAGCGATGGCAAGAAACTGAGGACAGTAAAGAGGAACCCGGCCCGGGCAGCCGGGCCGGGAAAGGCAGTGAGAGGCTACATCATCCAGGCGATAACACCAACAATCCCAAGCACCAAGATCACATAGGGCAGACAACCGTAGGAACGCATAGCTAGCTCTCCTTTCATGGGGCGCGGCAGGGGATGCCTGTCACCCTCAGACATTGGTAGAAAATCGGCCGAACGTTCAATTTGGCCGATAAAACGATATTATCACTTTTGCCCGAGGATGTCAATAGGAAAAGCCAGGGGTTTTACTAGTTTCTAAAATAAAAAGTATAGTTTCTTCTTAAAAAGCTCAGGTTCGCATCAGCAGGACTTTTGCCCAGCGCATATCGAATCAAGAGCAATAGAGTCGAACCTTCATCATGAAGCCAAAACCAGATGGCCTTCAGGCCGATCACTCCGGAGGAACCGATGAGACGCATTTCGAAGCGCAGCATCATCTATAGTTTTTCGAGAGAAAACCCACCGGTCGAGACATTGCAGCCGGGGGAAACGGTTCTGGCTGAGACCTGGGACGCTTTCGGGGGCAAGTATTTCGGCGATAAGGAGCGCCCGGTCCAGTTCGACCCGGATCGTTCCAACCCGGCCACCGGCCCCATAGAGATTGCCGGGGCTGCGCCGGGCATGGGGCTGGCTGTAGAAATCCTGAACGTCGTTCCTATTGGGCCGGGCTACTTGCGGCATGGCGCTATCGAAAAGCTGCTGCCCCTGGAGGCCGGACGCGCCCAGTTCAGCGAGGATATCTTCATCCCCCTGAGGCCCCACATCGGTGTCATCGGGGTCGCGCCGGCGGAAGGGGAGATCGGATGCATGTACCCGGGGCTGCACGGGGGTAATATGGATACCAACGATATCTGCGCCGGCAGCACCCTGGTTCTGCCCGTCCAGGTGGAGGGCGCTCTCCTGGCGATGGGCGACATCCATGGGCGGATGGCGGACGGAGAGAGCAGCGGGATGGGCATCGAGCTTTGCGCGGAAGTGACGCTGCGTGTTTCCCTGGTGGCCTCGCCTCTCCATGCAGGCCCTTATATCCTGCGCGGCGATGCCTTCATCCTGATCGCCTCCGCCGAAACGCTCGATGATGCAGCCTGGTCCGCCGTCGAGCAGGCCGCCCTTCTGATCGCTGCCCGCAAAGGCGTCTCCTATGACGAGGCCCGCCTGCTGATCAGCACCATGGGAGAACTCAGGATCAGCCAGATCGTCAATCCGCTCAAGACCGTGAGAGTGGAACTGCCGAAATCGCTGGTGCTTGCCTGATACGATCCGGACTCCTGTAACCGCTGCGAGGTAAATGCTTATGATCTGTCAGCCTCTATTTGATCGCGCCCTTGAGCCTCAGGTCGTGCGGGCCGCCCTGATCGGTTGCGGCAGCTTCGGCGCTCCCCTTGTCACTCAGACCCGGCCGATCCCCAGGCTTGAAATCCGGGTGGTGGCCGATACCGACATCGAGGCCGCCCGCTCGGCCTTTTTGAGGGCAGGGGCGGATGAAAGCGATATCGCTGTCTGCGGCAGCTGTTCCTCGGCGCTTCAGGCGATGGAGCCGTGGAAACGGGTCATCGCCGAGGATGCAACGATCCTGATGGATCTGCCCGTTCATGTGGAGGTCACCGCCATCCGAACCCCCGAAGCGGGAGCCCGATACGACTGTGAGGCCATACGGCACAGCAAGCATGTGGTGCTGGTCGACAAGGAGGCGGATTCGGTGGTCGGACCTATCCTGAAGCGCATGGCCGACCGGGCTGGAGTGGTCCTGACCACCGATGGCGGCGATCAGCCTGGCCTACTGATCGGGCTGGTTTCCTGGGCCCGCGCTCTGGGACTGGAAGTCCTCTGCGGCGGGCACCTGCACGAATGTTTTTACGAGCCTGAGTCCGGAACGATCACTATGGATGGGCATCCTCCGGCAGCCGTCCCCTTGGAAGCTCAGTGGGCCATAGAACCTATCCCGGAAGGAGAATCGCAGCGATATGCGGCCACTCGCCGCCGGTTGACCGGCCTCTGGCGGCCTTATGAGGAGGACGGAGACACCTTCGCCCACATTGCGGTCACCGCCAACGGGACCGGGCTGATGCCCGATACCCCGGTGTGCCACCGCCCTCTTCTGCGCCTCTCCGAGCTTCCCGAAGCCCTCTGCCCGACATCGGACGGCGGCATCCTCTCGACCCGGGGAGCCGCGGACCTGCCGACCCTACTCAGAACGGAAGAGGCGAGCGGGGCCGACGGCGGAGTGTTTATCATCGTCTCCAATGCGGTTGAGTTGTCACGCGACATTATGGCCGATAAAGGGCTTTTGGCGAACCCAGCCGCTCCGCCATGCTCGTCTACCGGCCCCACCACCTGTGCGGCGCGGAGACAGCCATATCCATCCTTACCGCTTTGGGGCCGATGACAAGAATTGGGAAATCCGTATATAACCCAAGCTGCCCCTAACCCGGGGCCAGTCCCGTCTTCCAGGCCGTTGGGCGCGATGCATCGCGCCTCATAGCGATCCCGATCAGGATGACTGTCCCGCCGGGGCGGGGTGCGGGCCTTTGATAGATGGTTACCTAACCCCCCGGCCCCCTTCCCGAAACGGGCAGGGGGAGGGGGGGTCAAGTCCCGCACCCTCTCTCCCCCTCTCCCCGGAGGCGCTCCGGTGCCTCCCTTGGGTTTCGGGGAGAGGGGCCAGGGGAGAGAGGTCACCCCTCCCCCAGGAGCGGAGGATGTTTCCCCTTATCTGGATCGCTAGGGGGCGCGATGCATCGCGCCCCTACCCCTCAGACCTCAATGCGGGTGGGTAGCAACCTGGGGTTATAGAGTGGGATTCCCGTCTCCCATCACGCTATAGCGAATCGAGTCTTCGTAGATGAGATCTATCAAGCTAGACCGAAGGGCACCGCTGACCTTGACGGGCCGGGGAAAGGCCTTCAAATCGACCCACAACCCCCTTCCCGAGGGATCCAAGGGTCCCATTTCAACAACTGCCTTGAAAATAAGCGAACCGTGAGGATAAAGGAAATAGCCAGATGTCTGCATGTAGATTATTGTTTCTGCTCTGGGCTGCCGCATATCCGGGGCCGTTTATGTCCGCTTCGGATTCACTCCCGCAAGGCGGCGGCCTGGCCGCCCGCTATCCGGGGGACAAAGGCATCGCGGGCGATCCGCAGGTGATCTTTGCCGATAGCTTCGAGTCCGACCGCATTCAATGGGACGGCAGCGTCAAACGCCCGCCCACCACAGGGAAACCGGGGCGCGCCCACAGCGGTCAGTATGCCGCCGAACTGACTGTCCCGCCGGGAGAAGGCCGCGGGGCCGGGATGGTCAAATGGTTCGATCCCGGCTATGACCGGGTGTACGCCCGATGGTACGTGCAGTTTCCCGAAGACTACGACCAGGGCGACCTCCATCATGCCGGGGGAAATCTGGTGGGGATGCACAATCACTGGCTGCTGGGAGTCGCCGGCATCAAACCCGATGGAACCGACCGCTTCAGCACCGGCCTGGAACCCTGGCGGGATTGGAAGCGCAACCCGCCTCCCGGCGAATTGTTCATGTATACCTATTATCCCGATATGAAGCGGGACCCGGACGGAAACTACTGGGGCAATATGTTCCGGCCCGAAAAGAAATTCTTACTCAAAACGGGGAAATGGTATTGCCTGGAGATGATGGTCAAGGTGAACCGGCCCGACCGGGCGGACGGCGAGCAGGCGTTCTGGGTGGATGGCAAGCCGGTCGGCCACTTCACCGGGATCCGCTGGCGCACCGTCGAAGCCCTGAAGGTGAACGGCTTCTGGCTGATGCTCTACATCCACGACAACCCGAAAACCAACACCGTCCGGTATGATGATGTGGTGGTCAGCCGCGCCTACATCGGGCCGATGAAAGCGAACAAGTCTGCGCGCAGCAAGCCGTCCCGGAAGTGATAGCTTTGCCCACTTTGAAATGACTGGAGCCAACGCTATGAAGTCGTACCTCTTTCTATTCGTCACGGCTCTTCTCGCTGTAATGATGCCAAGCGTAACGGCTCACGCGCAGCCTACCGCCACAGCTTTGCCCTATGACCGCACCTGTCCGGTCATTTACGATAACGACGGGGCTATCGAGTCGGGCTATACGGATATTTATATGATGGCCCTCGCCAGCGCGAAGGCGATTCGCCTCAAAGGGATCATCACCACCTGTTCGTATGGGGAGGAACAGCGCAAGCCGCCCTTCTCGCCTATTGCGCCGTCCGAAATCATCCGGGAGCGTCAGGAATTGATCGAAAAAGCGCGGCGCAGCGGGCTAAAGAATCTTCCTGACGCAACGCCCGGCCCGAGCCTGAGCCTCAAGCGGCCCGCTACCGGGCGGATCGAGGACACCGCCCCTCATCGCACGCCCGGCAGCGCCCTGATCATCCGGGAGGCCCGGAAAGCCACCCCGAAAAAGCCTCTGGTGATCGTGATGGGCGGGCAGGCGACCTGCGCGGTCAGCGCCTACCTGATCGATCCTTCGATTGCCGGCAGGATGGTGCTGGCCTGGATTGTGGGCAACAAAAGGCCGGACGGGAATATCGATACGAACGAATACAACGCTGGTGTGGACCCCTGGGCAACCTATATCGCCTTCGAGCGGCTCCGCGTTGTGGCCTTTCCGTTCACCAACAACGACAACGATGCCGACGATCCGATAGTCTTGACGCCCAAATCCCGCCTGCAGGAACTGCCGGACACGGAATTGCGACAGACCATACGGGAAGCCGCCTGGCCGCGAGGGGGCGGAACCTACAGCGAGCCGTCCGCAGACTATGACGCTATGGGCGCTTTTCCCCTGACCCGACCGGACTATGTCGTTAAAGCCGGGCGGGTTTCTTTCAGCCGTTGGGAGCCTTCTCCCTGGGACCCGAAGGTTCAGTTGCCCTTCTACAAAAGCAATCCCGGCGGCAGAGCGATGGCTGTCTGGGAGGCCCGCCCGAATGTAGCCAGCGAGGAATGGTGGCGGCGCGTCAAAGACCCGTCTGCCTGGAAATCCCCGAAGGGACAGGTTCCCTTTCACGGCTCCCCTCGAAAGATTCCTGGAACGGTCGAGGCCGAACGCTTCGACGAGGGCGGAGAAGGCCGGGCCTACCACGACACCGCCATCAATTTTACCCGTGAAGACGGTTTCAACCCCATCCGGTTTCTGGAGCAGGCGGACATCATTGCATCCGCCTCAGCCAGCGGTGGCTACATGGTCGGCAGAACGGAAGCGGGAGAATGGCTGGAATATACGCTCCGGGCTGCCCGTGCCGGAAGCTATCGGCTTGAGGCGAGGATCGCCTCGGAAGGAACCGGAGGAACGTTTCATATCGAATTTGAGGGCATCGATCAGACAGGCCCGATAGCCGTTCCTGCGACCGGAGGCCCCGATGCGTGGCAGACCGTTTCGCGCCCTCTTTCCCTGAAGGCAGGCGTTCAGGTGATGCGGGTGGTGATGGATCGCAACAGCTCGACCGGAGGCGTTATGAACCTGGATTGGATCAAACTTACTCCCGCCGCTGCCCCTCCCAAGCAAGGGGCTTTCGCTGCAACCCAAATGAAAGGCCCGCTCCGGATCCATCCCGCCAATCCGCGGTACTTTACCGATAGCGGCGGCAAAGCGATCTACCTGACCGGCTCGCACACCTGGTCGAACCTTCAGGATATGGGCGAGGCCGATCCGCCCGGGCCTTTCGATTTTGGCGGCTATCTGGATTTGCTCCGGGCGCACCGCCACAACTTCATCCGCCTCTGGCGATGGGAACTCCCTCAGTGGATGACCGCGGAAGGGAAACTTCATTACTGCACGCCCCAGCCCTGGCTTCGCACCGGGCCGGGCCAGGCCCTGGACGGCAAGCCCAGATACGATCTTTCACGGTTCGATCCCCAGTACTTCGACCGCCTGCGCCAGAGGATTTCCGCCGCTCGCGACCGGGGCATTTATGTCTCGATCATGCTCTTCGAGGGCTGGGGCATGCAATTCGTGCCCGATGCCTGGAGATCGCATCCCTTTCATCCGGAGAACAATATCAACATTATCCCCGGCAATGACGATCCGGCAGGAAAAGGGCTGTGGATCCATACGATGGCGAACCCGGCCATCACCGCCTTGCAGGAAGCCTACGTCCGCAAAGTCATTGACACGGTGAACGCTTTCGACAACGTTCTCTACGAAATCTCCAATGAAAACCATCCCGGCTCCACGGAATGGCAGTATCACATGATCCTCTACATCCGAAAATACGAGTCCCGGCAGCGTAAGCGCCATCCGGTAGGCATGACATTTCAATACGAAGGGGGCAGCAACACCACCCTCTTTGCCAGCCCTGCGGACTGGGTTTCGCCCAACCCGGAAGGCGGCTATCGCGACGATCCCCCGCCCGCCGATGGCAAAAAGGTCGTTCTTTCGGACACCGACCACCTCTGGGGCGAAGGCGGAAGCGTCCAATGGGTGTGGAAGAGTTTCCTCAGGGGCCACAACCCGATATTTATGGATCGCGTCGCCGCTCTGACCGGCAGCAAGGCAGGCGATATTCCGGGCGCGAAGGACATCCGTAAGGCCATGGGAACCACCCGGGAATGGTCCCAAAGGATCGATTTATCCCGCATGGTTCCGATGAATAATCTATCTTCCACCGGCTACTGCCTGGCAAACCCGGGCAAGGAATACCTGGCCTACCTGCCCGACGGCGGCGAGGTGACGGTCGATCTGACGGCGACCAAAGGCAGGCTGGCGTCAGTGTGGTTACACCCTATTGAAGGCACTGAAACACCCGGGGAGACCGTAGAGGGCGGTGATAGACATAGCTTCAAATCGCCCTTCGATGGAGACGCCGTGCTTCATATCCGGCAGAACCGTTAGGTCTACCCCAGCCACCCGCGCATGAGTTCATAGGACCGGCGCGCCACTGCGGGCAGCGCGGCATCATCCGGCGCGGGAGCGCGTTCGAGGGTAATGGGACCGGGAAAGCCTTTCGCGAGCAGGCGGCCCAGGATGGAGGCGAAATCGAGTTCTCCTTCCCCGACAGCAGGGAAATCGGCCACATCCTTGCCGCCTCGCTTGTCTTTCAGGTGGATATGCCCGATATAGGGCGACAATTCCTCCAGCCGGTCATCCGCGGCCACCCCCTCGTAGTAGACGATATTGGCCGGGTCGTAGGCGATTCTGACGGCGGACGAGCCGACCATCCGCATCAACAGGATGCACTGCTCCGGGGTTCCGGTCGCCCCTCCGTGCGTCTCCAGGCAGAGGCGCATTCCCGTAGCCTCCAGTTCCCGCCCGGCGAACCGCAACTGCTCCGCAAAACCCGCCAGGCGTTCGCCCCATGCCTCATCGGATTCGTTTTCGTTACGGGCCAGAGCGCCTGTATCGATCACGGATGCTCCCAGCTCATGGGCGCGGGCCGCCTGCCGCTTGAAAGTTTCCCGCCCTGAATCCGTGGCAAGATCCGAACTGTAATAAACCACCGGAACGGACAGATGGTATCCGACAAGGCTTGACTTCAGACTCTTCCATTGGGCTTCATCCATCTCTTCAAGGGAAACCGGCACATAAGGCGGACGGGAAAAGAGCGAAACCGAGGAAAAGCCCGCTTCGACCATGACCCGCAGAGCGACTTCCAGGTCGCGATGGATGAGATTGTAGCAGGATAGGATCGGCTGCATCATCGTTGTGTCTCCTGATAGATAGGCTCGTTTTGTTGATGATAGGGGCGACCGTCGGATCGCCCCTGCGGATTACAGCGATGCGGTCTCAATGACCGTATGGCTTTCCAGGGAAAGCCGGGCCGCCTCCAGCGCGGTCATGGTGGTTTCGATCACCTGTTTCCCGCTGGCCTCCGGCTCGCGGCCCTCGCGGACGGCGGCAAAGAATTCGCCAAGCTGCACTCTCATGCCGTCCGGGCCGGAATCGTGGGCCGGAACAGCTTCTCCGTTGAGGTGAATCCCGGCGGAATCAATCAGAAGGGTTCCCTCGTCCCCGATGATAACACAGTCCGCAACGCCCGCTTTGGAGTTCAGGGAGTGCGTCAGGGAGGCCATGCACCCATTCGACAGGCGCATCTCCATACTGACCTCGTCATAATCTTGCCAGATGGGATTGACCTTCTCGCCCTCGGCGTAGACCCTGACGGCCCGGCTGTCGGTCAGCCAGAGGAGCATATCCATCTCGTGGCTCCCGAAGCCGTAGAGGGCGATCCCGCCGCAGAGTTTGGGGTCGTGGGACCAGGGGACCCACTGCCGGAACCATCCCATGCGCCTCCGCATCAGGTGGCGCGGCTGCCCGATTTTACCCTCCCGGATCAGGCTCCGGGCCTGCCGGTTCATCTCCCGGAAGCGCAGCACCTGCCCCACCATCAACACCACGCCGGATTCTTCCGCGGCCTGCACCATGGCGCGGGCATCCTCAAGCGTGGTCGCCATCGGCTTTTCGACCAGGATATGCTTGCCGGCCCGGGCCGCCGCCGCGACCGCATCGCGGTGCAGTGTGTGAGGCAGGCAGACGACGACCGCATCCACTCCCGGACAGGCGACAGCCTCCTCAAACGAGCCGAAGAATCGCTCCCCTCCGAACTCCTCACTGCGAGCGCGGGCCCGCTCGATATCCACATCCGATGTCGCGACCAGCCGCCCTTCGGTCAGGCTTTGAAGAGCCTTCAGATGCGCTCCCGAGATGCCTCCCGACCCGAGGGTGGCGATTCCGATGGTATCCTGTGCCATAGTAGTCTCCTTTAATTGCGTATCTTCTCGAAGGTTCGTCATAGCGATTTCTTTTCCTTCACGACACCGCCGGCAGCAGGGACTTTAGTTCCTCTGTCGAACCAGGTAGCGGAAAGGAAGGTGATGGGGCGCACTCGCGCCTGGAAGCCAGCCGTTCATGCGCCCGTCCGCAATGATGATCAAATCCGCAATCATGTTCTTTTGTAGTGCCGCTGCCGCGGCTCTTTCAGCGCAGGCCGGAGAAGTGGCGCTCACGGTTCAGGATTATGCCGGGACGGCCCGCAAGGGCGCGCCGGTGCGGGGCGGGGTTCCCTTCCCGCTTGGGGCCGTTCGGGAAGGCAAGACGGCCCGGCTGTTGAATGCGAAGGGCAGGGATATACCCTGCGCCGTCCGCCCCATCGCCCGGTGGCATGACGGCAGCGTCAAGTGGCTTCTGGTGGATGCGCTGGTCGATATCCCGGCAAACGGGGCCGTTTCGCTGCGCTTGCAGCCCGGCGCAAGGTCGGAAGCGAAAACCCCTCGCCTGAGCGTCAAAGAAGATGCCCGTCAGATATCCCTCGACACCGGCCCGGCCCGGTTCGTTTTCTCCAAAACCCGGTTCGGCCTGCCTGCCGCAGCCTGGACCGACCTGAACGGAGACGGCAAAGCCGAAACCAGGGTGGTTTCCGGCCCGGGAGAGTTTTCCTGCCTGGTGGAACACACCTCGCCCGGCCCGCCCCAGGAGGAAAACTGGCTCCGGGATGCGGCAGGCTCCGGCCAGGAGCTTTTCACCGCAGCGCCCTCCGGCGGCTATAAGGCCGAAATCGAAAATGCCAACCCTCTGCGGGCAACCGTCAAGCTGAGCGGCTGGCTGGTCAACCAAAGCGGGAGGCGGCTGATACAATATATCGTCCGGGCCTATGCCTCCGCAGGGCGGCCCGAGCTGCGCATCCTCCATACCTTCATCTATGCCGGGAAACCCAAAGAGGATTTCATCCGCGCCATGGGCCTTCGAATCCCATACGCCTCTTCGGACAAAGGCTCCTGGGATCTCGGCGGGGAGACGATTCACAGGACGAAGCCTGCCCGGAACCGAACCTTCTCCCTCTACGAAACCGGGCCGGAGAAGCTCTACCATTTGATTCCTTATACCCAGGATAAGACCGTTTACTATACCGTCGAGCAGGACGGCGAGAAGACCGCCCGGGGGAAGGAGGCCGCCGGGTGGGCGCGGATATCGAACGGGAAATCCTCCGTCAGCGCAGGGATCCGCCATTTCGGGCAGATGCACCCGAAGGAGCTCCTCATCGATTCCTCTGGCCTCACCCTCTATCTCTGGTCCAGGCGCGGGGGCAAGGTTCTGGACCTGCGCCGCCGCTATGACGAGGTGGAAAACACCTACCATTACGACCTTTCTCTGTGGCCCTACGGCGGGGAAGGGGTGGGCGTCACTCATGAGATGATGTTCCGGTTCGGCCCGGCGGCAGGCGATTCCCCTGCCGCCATGGCTTCCGCCCTGAACGCTCCCCTGCTGCTGGAGTGTTCGCCGCAGTATTATGCGGACAGCAACGCCTTCGGCCCGTTCGCCCTGCCCGATGCAGGCCGTTATCCCCGGCTGGAAGGTGTTCAGGAGGTGGCTCTGGAGTGGATGCGCCACAACCAGCGCCTTTTTCACTGGGACGGCATGATCGATTTCGGAGATACGCTCTTTCACGGCTACCAGACGCGCACCCATTACGGCTACATCGCCGATAAGAGCTGGGGCAGCCGGGGGTACGTCGGCTGGCTCTGCAATGACGGCACGATGACCAATTCCCTTTTCCTCCAATATCTACGCACTGGCGACTACCGGACATTCCTGACGGCGGAAGCGATGGCCCGGCATGTGATGGAGGTGGATACCTGCCACTGGTGCGCCGAAGAGCCGGGCTATGTGGGGGGCGGGCATCGCCATGACCAGCAGCACTGGGGCAACGGTGTGCGCGGATACGGGACCGCCACCCACGGCTCCATCGATTATTATCTCCTGACCGGCGACGAACGCGCCCTCGATGTGGCCCGGGAATACGCCCGCTTCCACACCTCCGGCATCCCGACCGAGAATGAAGATCCCATCGGCGGCCTGATCCGCATGTGGGAAATCACGGGCGATCCCGCTATGAAGGCCAAAGCCGACGAGCTGCTGGCGGCGGAACTCAAGGTTCCTGAGAGCCAGAACTGGCGGTTCGTTACCCAGCCGCATTTTCGCTTCGTCTCCAATACCAGCGTGAGCCTGATGCACTATCTGCTGAGCGCTCCTCCCCGCGACACGGCCCGGCTGCGGGAGGCGATTCTGCAAAGCTGCGATTTTGTGGCCCCTACCGCCATGAGTTCGTGGGATACGGTGGACTATCTGCCGCTGATGCTCTACGCCCTGGCGTACCGCGAGTCCGGCGAGGAGCGATACGCCCGGGCGATTGCCGCGCTGATCCAGCGCATCCCCCTGCCCTACTCTCAGCCGGTTCCCGGCGGCTTCCGAAAAACCCTTCGCGCCCTGGATTTCGAATCGCTCTGGACGACGGCCCAGAGGTGGAATATCAACAACCTATATATCGCCAACATCCACATCCTCTGCCCGATGCCTTATGTCCTCTCCGCCCTGAAGAAGGCGGGGATGGATGAGGAGGCTGTCCGGCAGGTTGCGCGAACCGTAAACACCCCCCCGCCCTTTGAGGAAATCATCCTGCCAGCCAATATCCAGCATGAACAGGGGTTTCTCTATATCGCCTCCATCGAACACGGGGTTCCCAGCGACGCTGCGGGAGGCCATTCCGACCTTGCGCTGCTGGAAAACGGGAAGCCTCTCGGCCCGGCGCACAGTTCCCATCAGGACATCCGCCAGAAAGGGGAGGGCCGTTATAGCCACTGGGGGGCCCGCACCGTCTGGTTTTCCGCCTCCGACAACAGCGACCCCGCTACCAACGGGCGGGAATATAAAGTGGTGTACCGGGGGAAGTGAGTCCTTTTGGAAGGAAAGGAGCCATCTCCAATGCTGCTTTTCAGTCTATTTGCCGGCGCGTTCCTTGCGGTCGCATCGGTCGGGGCGCAGAATTCGGAAGGATACCGGGCGAACTCGATCTCTCTCAACGGCTCCTGGGAGTTCGCCCGGGGCGATGGCAGCGAAGCCGCCGAAACGGCTGTGGGCGCAAGGCGTCTCCAATGGCAAAAAGTGGATCTGCCCGGCAGCTTGATGCGGCATAGCGACCCCGACGCCGCGAACACCCGGTTCGCCTGGGTCCGGCGGAAGTTCTCCGTGTCAGCGGCGCAGGCCGGGGGGCTGGCCGTTCTGCGCTGGAACCAGATCACTTTCGGGGCCGTCGCCTATATCAACGGTCGGTGGGTGGGCGAAAACGCGCCGACCGGCCCCTACCGGGTCATGCTGTCGCCGGGGACGCTCAAGCCGGGCGAGAACACCGTCACTCTCAAGATCGCAGGCGGTCAGGGCGCTCCGAAATCCAAAAGTGGATATTTGCTGATCCCGGCAGGCTTCGGGGATACACGCCAGCCCCCCGCCGTGCAGGGCGATGTGTGGATCGATTTCGCCGATACCGCCTATATGAAATGGATTCTGGCCCTGCCCGATCTGACCGAAAGCAAGGTGCGGATACGGGTGACGCCCTCCGGGTTTCAGAGGGCCGAGGGGCTGAGGCTGGCGGCTCAGGTGCGGTCATGGCCGGACGGGCAAACGGCAGGCAGCGGTATCGCCCCCGCCCGGGTAGAGCCGGAAACTGTCTCTTCGGGCGGAGCGCATCTTAATGTGGTTGTGCCGATGCCCGGGTTCAAGCCCTGGACGTACGAGGAGCCGAACCTCTATACCGCTGAAGTATCGCTCCGCAAGGGCGAAAAGGTGCTGGACCAGGCCGTCATTCGTTTCGGCATGCGCGAGATTCGGACGGCAGGCGGACACTACTTGCTGAACGGCAAGACTCTCCGGCTTCGGGGTTCCGAACTTGTCTTCGAATGGCAGTGGGCGTCGGACAGGATCGACGGCAAGGAGAAGGATTACCTGGTGACCGAGGCGAGAGAGATGAGCATGAACGCCTTCCGCACTCACACTATGCCTCCGCCACCCCTCTGGGCCGATATCTGCGATGAAAACGGAACCATGATCCTGGCCGAATTTCCCTGCCTTTATAACTATGTGGATTACCGGTTCACGCCCGAAGAATACGCTGTCTGGCACAAGAACGTGCTGAGCGACGCCGAAGGCTGGATGGCGCGGCTCTGGAATCATCCCTCGGTAGTGATGTGGGTAATCTCCAACGAGTCGAGCCAGGACAGCGCATGGGAGACCGGCCCGTATCATGACTTCGTTCGCGCCCTGGACCCGACGCGCCCCACCATGCGTACCGGCGACACCGGGACTCCGGAAAACTACGATGTACATACCTGCGGCAACACCGTCGATCCGATTGAAGGAGAACTGATCCAGGCGATTCCCGGCTGGTTCCGACAGGCCAACGGTCGGCCTGTCACCAACAGCGAATACATGAACATCTTCGACCGGCCCATTACCCAGTGGACGGGCACGGAGGATAAGGAAGCCGACGCCCTGGCCTACGCGCAGCTTGGAATGGAACACACAGAGGCGATGCGCCGCGCCCGCCTGGATGCGGTGCTGCCCTATATGTACGCAGGCTGGACGAAAACGCGCACAGGTCAGGAGTGGAAAGCCGGTTTCGCCCGGCCCGTGTCCGCCTGCTGGCACAGCGCCCTCTCTCCTGCCATCGCCAGTCTCGACCTCTTCGATCCCGACTATCTGACCGGCCAGGAAGTGAAAACCGATCTCTACCTCATCAACGACTCCTGGCACGATGCCCGTATCCATGTCGACCTGCTTCTGACAGACAGATCCCCCGATTTCATCCCCGAAGCCGAATGTCTGGACCGCCCCCTGGCAAAGTGGAGCTACGATTTCACCCTGAAAGCCGATACGCTGACGAAGGCCGCGGTCACCTGGAAACTGCCGGATCGCGAGAGCAGCTACTGGCTTACGGCCCGGACGACCGGCGTTCCGGGCCGCCCGGCGCTCAGCCAGAGGTTCATCCGCGCTGTGGAGCCTCCCGACGCCTCCTCCCTTCGTGACCTGAAATTCGTGATCCTGGCAGGCGATGACGCCGCCGAAGCCTGGTTCCGGTCCCGGAATCTGCAAACAGAGAAGGGCCTTTCAGATCTGACGCCCGGCAGGCATGTGGCGGTCATCTGGAACGCCGCTCATCTGACCGCAGAGGAGAAGCGACAGGCCGGCCTCCTCCGCGCTTTCGCTGCCGCCGGTGGCCGTGTGGTTGCGCTGGAGACAGGCTCCTGGGATTGGGCGGAGATGTGCGATATCAGGATGGGTGATATACGCGGCTCAAGGGTGTTTCCCTATCAAAACGCCAAACACGGCCTTCTCTCAGCCATTCGCCCGGACTGGCTGATGCGCTGGAACGGCCTGCCGGGAACGGTATCCGCCGGGAACCTGGACGGCCCGGCGATGGCGAAGGCCGAAAAGCTCCTCTGGGTGCGAGAACCTCAAAATATCGTGGTGGCTGAGGTGCCGCTTACAGGCGGGAAAGGCACTGTCCTTTTCTCGCAACTGGATATCAAAAACCATCTGGATCGGAACATGCCAGGCTACGACCCGGCAGCGGAAAAGGTTTTCATCGCCATGCTGCAAGGGAAGCAGCCATGACCGAGCATTAAAAGACATTAACGACGCGTCGACGAGAGTTGCCGACCCGTGCGGATGCCTCTCACAGCCAAGCTAGATTGTCTGCGGAATAAATGATCCCTGTATCCTAAATGATTACGCCGGGCGAGTCGGTTTCAGGCGGAAGCAAGCACTCCTTCAAATCTCCTGTTGACAGGGACGCAGTGCTTTATATCCGGCGTAAATTTGGAAGACTGATCTGACATCAGGGATTCAAAGGTGAGGCGATGACACCATGGGAGCAATAAGCAAGCAGACTCTTGATATTACCGTTTTCTGCCTTCTTAGCGTCTTGATCGCTTCTGCTACATCTGCAAATCAGAGTTCCGGAAAGCTATTCCTGCACAAACGGAACGAGCGGGTCTATTTGATGAAAGATAACGCCCGGCTGCTGATTATGGAGCGGGACAGGTGGCCCGGAGGTTTTCGGCGTAATGCGGCAATCCGTTTGTCTGGCGGTTATGGAATCACAACCCCCTTGCACCAGGAATCGGATCGAAGCCAAGACCCCAATCCCCAGATCATCATCTTCAAAGATCGCAAGCCGTATGGCATGATTGTGCTTCGACAAGTTCTGGAACAGTGGCTGAAGGATGATCATCTCTGGGGCGGACATCAGTCGGCCAATCAGACCCGTTATAAGCACCGGAGCGCCGGAGGTGTTTCCGGGTTTATCCACGATGCCGTTCCCCTGGGACAGTCGGTATTTGCCCTGATTACCTGGTATGCGCTCGGCCCCTCCGCCCGGCCTGTTTTGGCGCAGCACCTGGCACGCATCCGCGTGCAGCCACAGCCAGTAGTTGTGCCGTTGCGTCAGTTGCTGGATGTTGAGGCCGTCTGGTCGATGGCTTTCTCAATGGAGCCGATCCCGCGCCTTTTCACAAGTGGGAAACGGCTGCTATACTACACAAAGCCAGGCGATCCAGATTGGATTGCGGAAAGGAAAGTATCGTCGCTCGCAGAATTATTAGAGATCACACCCGACGGTAAAACGGTCGGTGTCTATGACTTTCTCTCTTCCAACCTGCCTCCTATCGGTCGGTTAGAGGGCCGTTGGCTGGTTTTGGGTGAGAGCGACGGAAAAACGGCACAACCCTTTTGGATTTACGATTTACGAACGAAAAAGATCTCTCCGCTCCCCGGCAGCTGGAAAGGCTACTCCGCTGAGAATGTCTATCTGTCGGCGAGTGGAAGGCGCATTTTGATGGGCAAGAGATGGGCATCGTCTAAGGACTATAAAGCCTATATCGTCACTGTGCCCGAAGGGAGGCGGGTTCCTCTGCTTCCCAATCCCACCGGTTATCCCCTCTATTATCTCTGGCAGAACATGATAGTATTATATAATGTAAATAAGCAAGGACAGCCTGTAGGGGTTTCGGTATACAGTGCTTCTACAGGCAGGCGGATCCGGCAATTGAAGCTAAAGGAGATTGGCTTTGTTTTAGGAAAACAGGGACGGAGGTGCTGATATGGGGCATATCCCCTTATTTCTGTTGTCATTGGCCGTGAACCCGGCGATCCTGGCTGCTATCGCCTTCGCCCCCGGGCATCCTGCACCCATCCCCTTTGAGCATATTGTTATCGACCGGGACACTCCAGAAGGCACCGACTGCAAGGCAGCGGGTGATATCGATGGCGATGGCTTCCCGGACATCCTCCTGGGGGGCAATCTGAAAGGCGGCAATCTGGTCTGGTATCGCCATCCGGACTGGAAAAAGCATGTGATCGATACGGGGCAGTTTTCGGTGGATATGCAGGTCGGGGATGTGGACGGCGACGGCGACCTGGATGTGGTCATCTCGGAAGCGTATGAGGCTCCCTCGAAGGGCAAGGCCCTTGTCTGGTACGAGAACCCACGCCCTAAAGGCAATCCAGCGACCGACCCGTGGAAGCGCCACGTCATCACCGCCAGCGCCCCTGTCGACAGCTATATCCATGACGTGGAAGTGGGCGATATCAACAGCGACGGAAAGCTGGATGTCGCGATCCGCCACGGCAAGACGGCGCTTTACATTCAAAACAGCCCTGATTCCTGGACGGAAAAGGTTCTCGATGCTGGCAGCGGGGCTGGAGACGAGGAAGGCACCGCCCTGGCCGACCTCAACCGCGACGGACGGCTGGATGTAGTTCTGAACGGTTACTGGCTGGAACAGCCTTCCGACCCGATCAAGGGAACCTGGGTCAAGCATATGATCGCCCCCGATTGGCCGCATCTGGTCGGCGTCACCGTTGCCGACATCAACGGCGACAGGCGGCCCGATGTGCTGCTGTCACCGGCTGAGGACCCGGGCCGCCTGTCCTGGTATGAGGCTCCTACCGATCCTGCCAGCGGCAAGTGGATCGAGCATGTGATCGACGAAGACGTGCATTATATCCATACCTTCAAGGTCGCTGACATGAACCTCGATGGCAAACTGGATGTGGTCACCGCAGAGATGGCCGAATCGGGCTACCACCCGGATAAGCCTTCCCGAAAGCGCCTCTGCATCTACCTGAACGGAGGCAGAGGTTTGAAATGGCGTCGGCAGGTGGTGGCGGTCACCGGCCTGCACAATCTCCGTCTTGCCGATATCGGCAGCGACGGCGATATCGATATCATAGGCGCGAACTGGGGCGGCTCTTACCATCCGGTGAAACTGTGGCGCAACCGGCTGGATCCCAAGAAACGATAGGGCCGTCCGGGCGTTTTCATCCGGCAACCGCCCGAGAAGTGCCGATGGCGATGAGAAGGAAATCGTTTATGATCAATCTGTTATTCAGCGTTCTTCTTATCACAAGTGGGGCGCAGACGGTTGGCGCTGCCCCGAATCCCATGCCTCATCCGGGAAGCGCGGATTTTTACGTCTCGCCCCGGGGCCGGGATGACTGGTCAGGCACATTGGCCGAGCCGGGCGCAAAGGACGGGCCTTTTGCCACAGTCAAACGGGCGCAGGAAGCGGTCCGGGAGCTACTCCGGTCGCAGCCGGCCCCCCGGCCCGTGCGCGTGATACTGCGTGGCGGGACATATTATCTCGACCGGCCCCAGGAATTCGGCCCGCAGGATTCGGGGACGGAGCAAGCCCCTGTTACCTACGCGGCAGCCAGAGGCGAAAAGGTCGTGCTGAGCGGCGGGCGGAAGTTCTCGGGCGGTCGCTGGGGAGAAGCGAACGGCCACCGGGCCTGGGTAGTGGATATTCCCGAGGCGAAGGAAGGGAAGTGGCGATGTCGGCAGCTTTTTGTGAACGGTGAGCGCCGCCCCCGGACCCGGCTGCCAAAAACGGGGATGCGCCGCATCGAGGCTTTGCCCGGCTTCGACTTCCAGCGGCAGGGGGAAATCTTCCTTGAGGGAACCCGGCAGTTCGTATATGCCGGAAACGATATTCAGCCCTGGCGCAACCTCCATGATGTCGAAGTGATCGGCGTGACCCGCTGGATCACCAACCGGCTACCGATTCAGGAAGTGGATGTGGAAAAGCGGCTCGTCACCTTCGACCGGCCCAGCCTGTTTACCCTGGATGACACCGATCCGCCCCGACCTTCCGTTTACTGGGTGGAGAATGTATTCGAGGCGCTGGATGCGCCGGGGTGGTGGTATCTGGACAGGCTGCAAGGGCGGCTCTACTATTTGCCCCGGCCCGGTGAGGATATGCAGTCTGTGGAGATGGTAGCCCCGCGGCTGACACAGGTGGTGCGACTGACCGGGCGTGAGGGCGCTCCGGTAGAACACATACGTTTTGAGGGTATCGCCTTCTCGCACACGGAATGGGAGCCGCCGGCAGGCTGGGCTTCCTCGCTTCAGGCGGCGATTGACGTGCCAGGGGCCGTCTATCTCGATTATGCCGGGTGGTGCAGCCTCCGCAGATGCGCCATCGAGCATGTCGGAGGCTACGGCGTCAAGGTGAACGAGGGCTGCATCGAGATCGAAATCGCACACAACCGCATGACGGACCTGGGGGCGGGCGGGGTCAAGATCGGGCACTTCTTCGATGTCGAAGCCGGAGAACGGGGAAGACGGCGCAAAGCATCGCTGCCCAAAGGCCCGCACAGCCAGCGCATCACAGTGGCCGATAACGAAATTTTCGACAGCGGCCATCTGTTCGGAGGTTCCGTGGGGGTATTCGTCGGGGAGAACCCGGGAAACAAGATCGTACACAACCACATCCACGACCTGCCCTGGATGGGTATCTCTGTCGGCTCTCTCCAGACCTTCGAGCCGAGTCAGGCCATAGGCAATGTGGTGGAATATAACCACGTCCACCATATCGGCCAGGGCGTACTCAGCGATGTCGGCGGTATTTACACCAACAGCATATCCCCCGGAACCCGGATTCGCTACAATATCGTACACGATATCCGGCACCGGGATTACGGTGGCTGGGGAATCTACAACGATCAGGGGAGCGCCGACATCCTGGTCGAAAAGAATATCGTCTATCGTTGCAGTTCCGGCCCGCTCTTCGTGAGCTGCACCCGAAATATCACTGTGGTGAACAATATCTTTGCTTTCGGGGAGATGTACCAGATCTTTCGCGCAGGCCTGACGCCCTGGTTCCAGTATACATTTCGGCGCAATATCGTCTGCTATGACCGGGGGAAAGCCCTGGACTACTGTGACTTCACCAACCGCAATTTCCTCTTCGATCAGAATCTCTATTGGAATGCTTCAGGAGAGCCGGTAGATTTCAGTGGAAAGATCTTCGAGGAATGGCAGGCGGTCGGCCAGGACCGGCGCAGCCTGGTCGCGGATCCGCTCCTCGCAAATCCGCAGCAGGGCGATTTCCGCCTGCGGCCCGGCTCGCCTGCGGCGAAAATCGGCTTCGAGCCGTGGGATATCTCCGATGTAGGCCCGCGATCCTCTA
>JADLDR010000174.1 GCA_020846535.1 Armatimonadota bacterium
CCCGGTCGCGGAGCCGACCCAGGTTGTTTTCTCGATAGCGGGCGCTCCGGCGGACGCATCCCTCACGCGCACCACCGTGACCGCTCAAAACGGCGTCGCCACCACTACCTTGAAAAGCGGAACTGTCAGGGGAACCGCGCGCATCGAGGCCCGCACACCGGCCCATGCGAATGTCGGGTCGGCGCAAACCTCTGTGGTGATCCAGGCCGGGCCGCCGGTGGAACTTGTGCTGGGGGCGCTTCCGCTGAACATCGCGGGCAAGGTCTACGTCAATGAAAAATCCACTGTCAGCGGATTCGTCTACGATGCCTACCACAACCCGGTTCCCGACAACACCACGGTCTATTTCACCTCGGACTACGGCCTGACGGACACCTCCGGCGTCACCGCCGATGGCTTCTTCACCGCCAACCACTACTCGGGAGACAACCGGCTTCCGCCCGACGGCCTGGTAACCGTTACCGGCTCCACCCGAAACGCCGCCGGTCAGGAGATCAAACGGTCTGTCCGGGTTCTCTGGAGCGGGCCGACCCGGATCGAAGCTAGCCTGGACCGTTTCGACCTGCAAAACGGGGAATCGATCCCTCTGACGATCACCGTTTCCGACATCTTCGGGAATCCTTTGGTCGGGGGTGCGACGGTCAGCGTGACGGCGGAAGGCGTTACGCTCCGAGGGCTGGCCTCTGCGACCGTCGAGGACACCAATATCCCACAAACCAAGACGGTTCTTTCTCTGACCTTATCCGACCCCGATCCCGCCACCGAAGCCCCGGCTCCCCGCCCTGCTTCGGTTATCGTGAGAGTCACGAGCCGGAATGGGAATAAAACGCTGGAGATTGCTGGGACGACGAGATGAGGGGGTGTATCAGAGGGCGACCCACCGGGTCGCCCCTACAGGGTGCGATAGTTCCGTAGGGGCGACCCGGTGGGTCGCCCTCTGTGGGTCACCCCTAGAAAGCGAAAGTCCTATATCACTCCCACCGCAATTCGTATCTTACCGGCCCGGCGGGCAGGCGGGCGATCCAGGCTCCTCCGCGTTTGGTCAATTCTACCTCTGCGCCGGGCTTGCCGTCGGATCCGATAGCAGCAAGGCGCAGCGTTTGCCCGGTCGCTCCTGGGAAAAGCAGGGCAGGCTCCAGGGAGACGGCGGATGCCGGGCCGAGGTTCCAGAGGCGGGCGGTTTTGGAGCCGCACTTGAGGAACAGGGCGGTTCCATCCGTTCCCAAACCGGCGCGGGCGTAGAAACGGCCTCCGGCTTCGATCAGACGCTTGCGCGGCGTGACGACCGCGTTCACGGTTCTCCCGTCCGCAAGGAAGCGGCAGGCCAGCCATCCTTTGCCCAGAGCCAAAAATCCGTCCGGGGCTAACTGGCGAACGCCGCTCCGGAGCCTCAAGGGTTCCGGCAGAGGGTAAGGTTCCGGCCCGAAATTGGCGATCACCTGAGCGCCGGAAGAGAAGCGCGTTGTCTGCGCCTTGCGGTCCGGGGTCAGGAAGGCATGATAGGTCATTTCGTCCCGACCGACCTCCGCAAAGACAGTGCCGACATTATGATAGGATGTCACCAGGCGGGTTTTGTAGGTTTCGTAGAGCGTCCGGTTGAGAGACCAGAGGGGCATGGAGCCGTAGAGGATATTGAGCAAATCCTTGCGCTGCCAGGCGGAGGGCACTTTCATCTGGCCGTCTCCGGTATACCAGGAGGCGACATGCCCTTCATGGAAAACCAGGCCATGCAGGGGAACGCGGTATACCGCATCGGCGTTGAATTTCAGGAAGGCAGGCTCCCCCTCCACGGGGCTTGTCCAGTCGTAGCCGGCGTTGCTGTGGGCCTGGAGGGTCATGGTTCCCTCCGCGTAGTCGGCATAGGGCATCGCCCATTCGCGCGCCTCTTCGGAGCCGGAGACCAGATTGAAGCCGGTGGCGTGGACGCTGAGCAATTTGGCGCGGGCGGCGGCGTCCTGAGCGCGGGTCGCGGGATGGCGGGGGCTGTAGCACTCGAAGAGGGTTGAGGCGGTTTCCACATCCACGAACATCGAGCGATAGGGGATGCGGGCGAGGTCGGCTTTCAGGCGCTTCCAGGCTTTCGGGGCATGGGTAAGGGCGCACATGTAGTATCCCTGATAGTTCCTCTTTTCCCCTTTGATCAGCCAACCTGTTTGTAAAGAGCCGTCGGCCCGGACGATCACATCCTGCGGGTAGCCCTCCACCCACGGGGTCGGCGGGTTTTCCTTTTGATCCCAGGTATCGGTATAGATATCGTAGTGGCCGGGCAGGTAGCCCATCCGGTTCAGCGATTCCACCAGGGGACGGTTTTCGCCTAAAGATCCCACGATCCGGTCGATACCGAAATCGGCCAGTTCGCGATAAAAGGCCGCGTTCTGCAGCTGCCCGTCCAGGTTCCAAAGATCGACCGCCCCGAAGAGTCTGCCCAGATGTTTCCGATTCTTCGCCTTCCGGCTGAAGGGCAGGAGCCATCCTTTCGCCAGCATTCTCTGGCGGTAGGTTTTCGCCATAGCGACATACCCCCCGCCGGTAAAAAAGCGGTAGGACAGCTTCCGGGTGTAGCCGAAGCGCCCTTTCGAGGGCAGCCAGCGCATCTGCAAGGCCAGCCGGTGGCGACCATCCCTGAGCAAGGGAACCACCCCGACCCCGGCATCGGCAGGCGTATCCCAGAAGAGAGCGACCCCTGCTTTTAGGTCGGTGGCTCCGGCCCAGCCCATGGTAGTTTTGTAGCCATAATAATCGAAGGAGCGGGCCAGATCGGTTTCGAGGACAGGCAGGATCATCCCGGAGGCATAGGGCAGCACGATGTAATCCCTGTCCCCCGTATAGAAGGGAGAAGGATAAGAGATATCCTCCTCCAGCTTCGCTCCGGAGGGCGCGGTAATCGCCACCTGCAATTGCTTCTCCTGCGACGGAATCGAAAAAACCGCCTGGAACGTGAGGTCCGAGAGGGCGTCATACAGCCGGAGGGCTAGGCGGGACGGTTCCAAGGCTAACCCCTGGATCGCCAGTCGGCGGGATGCCGGGGCCTGCTGCCAGACGCGGCCCGACGCGGTATCTGTGACCCGCAGGGCCAGCGTTCTCGGGTTGAAGACTACCCGCAACGAATCTCTTCCAAACGCAACCGGAGTCAGGGGCTGCCACTTTGAGAAGATCCGGACAGTGCCCGCCCTGACCAGGGACAGATCATCGAGCCGGGCATCGCATTCCCCTACCCCGACCAGGCGAAACCGGGCGGAAACGGCTCCTTCCGGCACAGCGAACCGGCGGCGCATCGGCTGCCAGCTTTGGGAAAGGCGGGCGGAGGCGGAGCCGTAAGTCCAATCGATCACCTCCCCCTTCGGCCCCATCAGCACCACGGAAGCCGTCAGGCTGTTCGCCAGTTTTGCCGCCCTGGCCCAGCCGCGGATTTCGAGAATTTCGCCGGGCCTGACCGGAACGGCCTTTTCCTGCTGCACCGCCCAATCCTGGGATCCCCGGTGGACGATGCGAATAGAGCCTTTGCCGGAGCGAGCGTTTCCGGCTTCCGGGGCCGCCTCTCCTGCGCCCGGCTCTCTTGCCCAGAAAGCCGACCATCCGGCCATCCCCGCTTCAAAACCGCCGTTCGCCACCAGATTTCTTTCCGCCGGCCATACGGCCATAGAACACAGCCATAGGCTTATCAGTATGACAATTCGCATCGGAGATCCCGCTTTCGATATGGGGTTGATTAACACCAGGGCTATTATTGCCTGTCATTGCAAGGAGCGCAAGCGACGCGGCGATCTCCAGCGTCACAAAGGCACGAGAAGGCTCTGTGGGTTGCCGTTACCCTCCTGGAGATGGCTTCGGGCTTCGCCCTCACAGACTGCATCGCCAGATGACTTATCGATTCCCGATGCGCCCTAAAAATCCTTTAACAAAACTCATCCATAAGGCTTAAATAACTTTATAACATTGGACTCAATGCAGTAAATTCTATCGGACAGTCTCTCCCGGAGGGCGTGAAGACCGAGGAAGCGAAAGCCCGCTTCAAGGACGGCGTTCTGGAAATCAGGCTGCCGCGTTCGGAAGAGGCGAAGAAAAGCAGTAAAGCGATCTATCGAATAACGAAGCCTCAAGCAAGCTGCCCCGGATCCGGGACAGCTTTTTTGTGCTTGACAAGCGGGCTGAAATGGACTATTATCAGATGGCAGTTGATAAGGAGGGGATGCGCCGTGATCAATCTGGCAGAACGTTGGGAGCTTTTCTGGAGGCGGCTGGCCGGCGATGTGGTGGACAAAGAGGAAGCCGTCCGATTGCTGGCCGAAATCTACACCGAGAAACGCCGTATCGCCGAACAGCTCCTGAGCCATGCCCGGACAGTCCATTATCAGGAGTTCCGCGAAGACCTGGAGCGCATTGCCGCTGAAGACCGTTCTCTCGCCGAATACCTCGGCAAGTTCATCGAGGAACTGGGAGGCGCTTTACCTTCAGAGATCCCGCCGGCCAAAAGCGGGGCCGATCCTTTCGAGAACATGACTATCGACCTGGAAGACCACCGCGCTTTCCACGTCCTGCTCATCGAGTATACGAACCGGCTGCAAAATTCGGCGACCCGCGATGTGCTGGTCGATATTCATAGCCGGGAAGACGACCATCTGGAAACCCTGGAATCCATGGCTGCCCGAACCCAACCCTATACAGGAGACTGGGAGCGCGACGAACTGCTGCTCTGAAAGGAAAAGGCCGATGGACACATCGGCCTTTTCCTTTTTTATGCCTTGCGGCGGGCGGCTGGAGAGCCGTTTCGCTTGATCTCGTGTTCCGGCTTTTTTTGATGCACCTGTGTCAGCGGGGGAACCGATGCTGTGATCCACAGGTTGCCTCCGATCACCGACCCCTTCCCGATCACGGTGCTTCCCCCTAAAATCGTGGCTCCCGAATAGATGATCACATCATCCTCGATGGTCGGATGGCGTTTGATGTTCTTGATGGGGTTGCCGCGCTCATCGAGGGGGAAGCTCTTGGCTCCCAGGGTGACGCCCTGGTAGATTTTGACCCGGTTCCCGATCCGGCAGGTTTCCCCGATCACGACCCCTGTACCATGGTCGATAAAGAAACTCTCCCCTATAGAGGCCCCCGGGTGGATATCGATGCCGGTACGCGAGTGGGCGTATTCTCCCATCATGCGCGGGATGAGGGGCACATCCAGGCGATAGAGTTCGTGGGCGATGCGGTGGGTCGTGATCGCCATCATGCAGGGGTAGCTCAGGATGACCTCGGCATAACTCAGGGCCGCCGGGTCGCCGTTGTAGGCGGCCTGCACATCCAGCTTCAATAACTCCCGCAAGGCCGGAAGCCGCTTGAAGAGTGCATTGACGATCCGCTGGGCCTCGCCGGGGATATCTTCTATCGGCTTGACATCCTGGAGGACGGCGTATTCGCCCAGCCAGCGGAAGGGGATGCTTTTGCGAATCTCCTCGAAGAGAATATCGTAAGCCTCGTCCAGATGCCGGCGCACGAAAGTTTCGAGAGGCGTCCCCTGCGGGTGGTCGTGGCGGAAGCCCGGAAACAAAACCTCCTCCAGCGCGGCGAACCCGCTGACCACGTGGGACAGAGAGGGCAGCTCGCAGTGTTCCAGCAGCTTCTTGCAGAATTCGTTCTGGTAGGCCGGCAGTAGGTGGTCCAGCACCTCCCCCAGCGTCCTCGATCTTTGTATTTCAAAGCTCATCTCGCTCATCTTGATATCCTTTGAACATTCTACGGCTTGATGGCGGTGTCCCATCGGGTATCCACAGTGAATTGCAGGTTGCCGTATTCGATCAGATAGTTATACCAGGCGGGCAGATAGATCGAAATCCCGTGCGAATTCGCGACCGCGCCCCCGGAGTTTTCCTGATAACTGACCGCCCCGGAAACGGAGTCCATCACCTGGCGGGCAGCGGCCTTTGTCGAAGTGGGCAGGGCCGACAGGGAAATGCGCCGAGCATAATCGTACAAATCCTTGTAGTCGGCGTAGATATCCACATCGTTATCGTAGCGCTGGGTGGCGGCACGGATGGATTCCAGCGCGTCCGAATAGGAATTGCGGTTGGCCGCCAGGTCCTGGGCCAGCAGCTTGATCTGAGAGGTCAGGCCGCTCATCTTGGAGAGATCGATCACCGATTCGGTTGTCAGCGATCCCGGGCCGTAATAGCCGATATAGGCTTGCGCCATCGCCTGGCCCAACTGCGGGGCGGTCATGTCCGGATTGCCGGCGAGGGCGGACAGGAAGCGGTCATAGGGCTGGCCGTTGAAAGGAACGTTCTCTTCGGAGGCCACCATCCAGTTTGCTCTATCGCGCAGGGCGTAAGCGATCTCGATCATTCCCATCAGGCAGGCATCGAAAGCGATCACATCGAGCTTCTGGCCGGCATTCAGGGCGGACGCCAGTTCGCCGACCGAAAGGTTCGTGCCGCTCGTATCGTCATAGGAAATCGACTTCACCGGCTCCCGAGGGGCGCGGGCCGTGCGCCAGCCGCGCCCGTGATCCCACATGACCAGCATCGTCCGGTCTGAGGGATACGAAGCCATCCCCCACTGCACGAAATTCTTCAGCGTACCGGGAGAGCCCATATCCAACTCGCCCATGTCCTGAAGCAGAGTGGACTGGATGGCCGATGTCTGGTCGCGGGTGACGAGATATCGCCGGGTTCCCGTCCAGTTGCCGTCCGAGGTATCGTATCCCGGGCTTCGGTCGACCTGGACAACGATATTGATATCCTCGCTGGAACCGACCCGCTCCATCTGGTTGATGTTGGCGATGGCCGCAGGCTCCAGGTTGTTATCGGCATTGATGAACACCAGGATCGTCCACCGGGCGCGATTGGCCGCTGGAACCCGGGTTACCTGGTTGGCGACCACCCGGGCGATGAAGCGGGCCGAGGTATAACCGTCCTTGCTAATCTCAACCGTCTGGTAACCGGCGGGCAGGCCGTCCAGTTGATAATACCCTTCGTTATCCGTAATTTTGGAGGCCGTGCCGACGGTTACGGTTGCGCCTGCCAGAGCGCGGTAGCCCTGCTGGGCGGATGTCACAGGCACAATGGTACTGGTTCCCTCCTTATAGAGAACGAACCCATCGATAGAGCCGGCGCTCACACCGGCAGAGTTGCCGCCGCCTCCACCGCATCCGGCCATCAAAACCGCTAAAATCAGAAAGGCAACCAGCCACCGCAATTTCAAACGATCCTCCTTGAAGCCCCGAACTGCGCTTCATCCAATGCAATTTATAAGCTAAGCAGGACGTTGGAGTCAAGGTTAAGATTTAGAGCGATCTTGGCCGATCCGTAGGGGCGAACCTGGTGTTCGCCCCGTCCGCCGCCATCGCCTGGGGCAAGGCAAACACCAGGATCGCCCCTACGGCCTTGTCCCGGGGGAAACTGCCCCCTGACTCCGACGGGCTGCTTAGCTCGGCAAAATAGATATATAAAAGTATACGCCAAAGGAACCCGAAAGTCAATCGCGACTCTTCGGTTGAACACGCTTGACAAAGGAACGATACCTTTGTTATATTGTGATTAGGTAATCTTGCTGGAGGAGACCCTCGGTGCGTATTGTCGAAATTCTTTTTTACGGGGAAAAGCAGGTCAAGCTGGTGGTGGAAATGCCGGAGCCGGGGCGGTATACCACTATCGAATCCCCTCATCTATCGAAGCTGCTCTTTCGCGCTTTTCCGCACATGACACGCCACCGCTGCCACAACGATATTCGAGCATCCTTCAAGCGAGAGGCCCGCGCCACCGAGATACCCCACCTCTTCGAGCATCTGACGATGGAACTCCAGGCCCAGGCGCGGCCCGGTACGAACCTCAAAGGCGAAACGCAGTGGAACTGGCGCATCGATCCCGTCGGGCGGTTCCACGTCTACCTCAACTACGAAAACGAGCTTCTGGCCCTAGGGGCCATCCGGCTGGCCGAGCGAATCATCAACGCCCTGGACAGCCATCAAATCGAGCGCGTGGACACCTCCGCCGAAATCGAAAAGCTGAAAACCCTCGCCGATATGGGCGACACCCTCACCGCTTCTTTCCCACTCCCCGAGCCTCTTACTCCTCCTGTTCTCATCCCGAAAACCCGCCGCAGCTTCCTGCGCCGCTACAGCCGCCGGAAACAGGAGGGGAAGTAGTGGAAACCTTGTGTTCGCCCTACAGATATCAAGATCAGGGGCATAAGCGGGTACCGGAATCGCCGGGCATTGATGAAAATTGACAAAATAATCCGGTCACGCGGGGGCGGGGTTTGAGCCTTTGATAGACCGTTACCTAACCCCCCGGCCCCCTTTCCGAATCGGGAAGGGGGAGTGGATTGTGTGGTAAAGCACCGCACTGTCTATCCCTCTCCCGTGCCTGGATTATTTTGTCAACTTTTATCAATGCCCGGATCTCCAAAGCCATAACCTGATAGCTATGGGGGAACCGGCCAGACCCCTGCTTTAAGGAATCCTCTCCGCCCCGACATAGTCTCTAAGAACTTCCGGAATCGAGATGGATCCGTCGTCCTGCTGGTTGTTTTCCAGGAGGGCGACCATGGTGCGCGGGAGGGCCAGACCGGAGCCGTTCAGGGTGTGGACGAATTCCGGGCGGGCTTTGGGGGCCGGACGGTAGCGGGTATTGAGCCGCCGCGCTTGGAAGGATTCGCAATTGCTGCAAGAGGAAACCTCCAGCCATTTGCCTACCCCCGGGCTCCAAGCCTCCAGGTCATAGCATTTGGTGGCGGCAAAGCCCGTGTCGCCGGCGCACAGAATTTTCACCTTGTAGGGGATCTCCAGCAGTTGCAGCACATCCTCCGCCTGGGCCAGAAGCGATTCCAGTTCGTCGTAGGAGCTTTCCGGGGCGCAGAACTTGACCATCTCCACCTTATCGAACTGGTGAACCCGGATCAGCCCGCGGGTATCCTTGCCGGCGGCCCCGGCCTCTCTGCGGAACGAGGGCAGGAATCCGGTATAATAGATGGGAAGCTGATCGGCGTTCAGTATCTCATCCGCGTGGATGCTGGAGATGGGAATCTCCGCGGTGGGGTTCAGAAAGAGGTCGTCGGCCTCGCAGCGGTACATATCGAACTCGAACTTGGGCAGCTTGCCGGTTCCGGTCATGATCTTGCGGTTCGCGATGATGGGACACCAGACTTCGGTATAGCCATGCTTCCGCACATGCAGGTCGACCATGAAATTGATGATCGCCCGCTCCAGCCGCGCCCCCCAGCCTTTATAGAGTATAAATCCGCTGCCTGCCAGCTTGGTGCCCCGCGCAAAATCGATGATATCCAGCCTTTCGGCCAGGTCCCAGTGGGGCTTCGGCTCGAAATCGAACCCCCGGGGCGTTCCCCACCGGCGAAGCTCCACATTTTCCTCATCGGTCAGGCCGTCAGGAACGGATTCATGGGGCAGGTTCGGCAGGGTCAAAAGAAACGCTTCCGCTCCGGCTTCCAGAACGCCCATATCCCGCTCCAGAGCCTGGATCCGGTCTCCGACCTCCCGCATCCGGGCGATGGCCTCGTCCGCACTGCCCCCGGCCTTCCTGATTTTCCCGATCTCCTCGGAGGCCGTGTTGCGCTGCCGTCTCAATTCCTCGACTTCCGCCAGCAGAGCGCGTCGCCTGTCGTCCAGTTCCAGGTAGCGGTCCAGCGATGTGTCGTCTCCGCGCCGGGCCAGCCCCTGGCGCACCTTCTCCGGGTCAGTGCGGATCATTTTCGAGTCTAGCATGAATTCGATAGCTCCTTGAACAAAGGATTCGCGACTTTCGCTCGCATGTCATTGCGAGGAGCGAAAGCGACGTGGCAATCTCCAGCGCCCCGCAACCAAGCAGCAGCCATAGTTGATGCAGTCTGCGAGGGCGAAGCCTGTGGCAATCTCCAGCGTCACGCCCACGGGCAAAGCTATGTCGTGCCTTTGTGACCCTGGAGATTGCCGCGTCGCTGTACTCCTCGCAGACTGTATCGACTATGATATATACTGATTCAAGTGAAAGTCCCGGGATTATGGGACAACCCTCATGTCTGCCTCAGCCAGCGGACGACCTCCATGACGGAGGGGCGCTTGCCGTAGAGCAGGAGGCCCAGGCGGAAGAGTTTGGCGGCCAGCCGCTGCACCAGCCAGATCGCCAGCGCCAGCAGCAGAATCGAAGCCACCAGATCGATGGCCTTATATTCCCCCAGCGAGATACGCATCATCATCGTAATCGGCGCAGTGAACGGGATATAGGAGAGGATGCGGGAAGCGAGGCCGTTGGGAGCCTCCCCGATGAGCGGGATGAACATGATCGGAATGACGGCGATAAAGGAGGCGACCGACGCCCACTGCTGGCTTTCCTTCCAGGAATTCCCCAGCACCCCCAGCCCGGCCATCAGCGCCGCGAAGAGGAGGAACCCCAGCACAAAATAGATGAAGCAGGCGATAAAGGCGAACGCCGGTATCTCCAGGGATTGCATAAAGATGGCGACCGGCCCGGCCCCCATCGCCATCGGCATCAGCCCGACTCCCACCCAGACGGCCATCTGCGTGACTCCCACCGCGCAGAGGCCGATCAGCTTGCCGTTCAAAAGCTCGGAAGGCGTTACGGAGGAAAGGATGATCTCGATGACCCGATTCTCCTTTTCCTCCACGATGCCGTGCAGGAGGTAGCTGGAGGAGATAAAAATCATGACCATCATCAGCATCCCGAAGATATAGGGGAGGAAGAATCGCTTCAGCTCCCCGGTGATCCCCTCCGGCTGCCACTTGCCCGATTTGCCCTGCACAAACCGCTGCACATCGGTCGGATCGATGATCCGGCGGGTGGTCGACTCATCGGCCCTGTTCTTGAGAAGCGATTGAACGATCAGCTTGTTCAGGGCGGGCCTGCTGCCTCCCTGAGCCACCCCTTTCCCGCCGTAAGCTTCCACCTTGCCGGTTTTCAGATAGTCATGCTTCAGCACGTAAAGGGCCTGAATTTTCTTGGCCGCATATGCCTCCAGGCCTTTCTCTTTGGTAGCAAAGGGCATGAACCGGTACTGGCGCTTCACCGGCGTCGGACCGGATCTGCCCCCGACTCCCTTTTCATCGAAAGCGTCTATCTCCTTCAGCGTGTGCGGAAGCGTCCCGGACAGATCCACGTACCCGATATTCTGCTGCCGGGAGACGCTGGACGCCATGATCAGGGCGGGGATCATACCTACCGCGGCGAACCCCAGAAAGAGCAGCGGGATCCCGACGGTCGCGATGATGAATTCCTTCCGCTTCACATTGAAGACATATTCGCGCAGGGCGACCGTGAATGTCTGCTTCATGGCCGGCTCCCTTCCACAACCGCCACGAATATCTCGTCCAGCCTGGGAATTCCCACCTCGAAGCGCCGGATCGCGACCCCGTTTCGCACCAGCTGGTCGAGAATGTCGCGGGAGGTGGTTCCCTCCTCCAGAAGCAGGCGGGCCGTGCTTTTGTTGTGTTCGTATTCTATCGAGCGCACCCCGGATAGCTGCCCGAGTTCTCCCGAGAACGCCAGCGATACCGAATTGTCGGCATGGGCGCTCCGGACTTCCTCCAGGGAGCCGTAGAGTACCAGCTTCCCCTGATGGATCATCGTCAGCCGGGTGCAGAGCCGCTCCACCTGATCCATCTGGTGGGTCGAGAGAAGCACCGTGCATCCGCGTTCCTGCATCTCCAGCAAGATGTCCTGCACCAGGCGGATATTCACCGGGTCCAGCCCGCTGAACGGCTCATCGAAGATCACCAGATCGGGGCGATGCACCAGGGAGGCCACCAACTGGACTTTTTGCTGCATCCCCTTGGAAAGCTGCTCGCACCTCTGCTTCTGCTGATCCAGGAGTTCGACGTGCTTCAGGAACGCCAGGGCGCTTTCTTTGGCCTGCGGGCCGCCCATCCCCTTGAGCATCCCGAAATAGACCAGGGTTTCCAGGACGGTTGCCCGCTTGTACAGCCCGCGTTCCTCCGGCAGATATCCGATGCGGTGTTTGTTCAAATACTCGGCGGGGCTGCCCAGCACGGTGATTCGCCCGCTGTCGGGCCGCAGAATATCGGTGAGCATCCGGAGGATGGTGGTTTTGCCCGCCCCGTTCGGCCCGAGCAGCCCGAATATCTCCCCCTTGCCCACCTGAAAGGAGATGTGATCGATCACTCTCCGGCCCGCATAGGACTTGCAAACAGACTCCAGTTCGATCATCGATTCCATAGACGGTTCGCCTCTTATCTCTTCTACTAGAAGATATTTTTCTTTGTATAACGGCTTTTTCCCTCTTCGGATGTGGTCGCCGCCCCTGAATCTTGATAATTTCCCCCTTTTATGAGATAATGGCGGTGTCATCCCGGCTCCGAACAGCCGTTGAAGAGGTGCGATCCCCGTGAGATTTCCCATTCCCGTTTTCCTTCTGGCCCTGTGCGTTTTCCTATGGCCGCGCATGCCAGCATCCGCCGCTCCCGAGCGGGTCGCTCTCAAAAATCGCCACGTGATGCGCGTTCTGGAAAACGTCGACGGCCTCTGGCGCACCGTCCGCTTCGCCCGAGCGGATGGCTCCGATGCGCTGGAGGCGCGGAGCGATGAGGCCGGCATTCTGCTGATGGACGGCACATCCCTCTCCCTGGCCGATTACCGAGCCGAAAAAGCGCCCCGATTCCTCAAAACGACAGGCCAGCAAAGCCTTGTGATCGAATACGTGCCGCGCCGGAGCCTTCCGGCATCTGCTCCGCGCCGCATTCGCGCCGAGTATCTCCTGCGGGACAGGGATCCCTATATTCGCAAATCCCTGATCCTGACGATGGGGGAAGGCCGGGCCGTGGACCGTCTGGAGGTGGAGCGGTTCCGGACGCAAGCCGAGTGCGACCGGGGCGGGCGCGGGGAGCCGGTCTTTGTGGGGCCGTCCTGGTTCTTCGGGCTGGAATATCCGGGCAGCGAGACATCCCACCGGGAGGGGCAGGTCGCTCTGACCCACTTCCCCGGCCTGGCAAAGCGGGACAGCGCCGGGCAATGGGCGATTCACAGCAGAACCTCTGTGGCAGGTGTCGGCCGCCGGGGCGATCCGCTCGCGCTGGCCTTCCGGGATTATCTGGAAACGATCCGGCGGCCCCGGCGCAACCTCCTCCCCTACAATAGCTGGTACGACTGGCACGGGGACGACCTGACGATTCCGAACCTCATCTCCACCTTCGAGGCGTTCCGGCAGAACCTTTTGCTGCCCTACCGGATGAAGATGGATGCCTTCGTGCCGGATGACGGCTGGCAGGACTACGATTCCATCTGGATTCCCCGCGCCAACCTCTACCCGAAGGGGCTGGAGCCGCTTCGCCGGATGCTGGAGGCGAAAGGAACCCGGCTGGGCATCTGGATGCCCCTTAACGGAACGAACCTGAATATCGAGTGGGGCGTCCGGCAGGGGTACGAGAAGCCCGGCCAGGGCAATTTCTACTGCCTGGCCGCCCCTCACTACAACCGGGCCATCCGGGAGGCTACCCGGCAGCTGATCTCCCAGGGCCGCCTGGCCTATTACAAGCACGATTTCAACCATCTCCAGTGCAGCGCGGAAGGCCACGGACACCTGCCCACCGCTCGACACGGCCATGAAGCCAACCTGGACGCCAAACTGGAGCTTCTTGCCTATCAGCGCCGGTTGCAGCCCGATGTCTTCCTCAACATCACCTCTTTTGCCTGGTATTCCCCCTGGTGGCTCCAGCATGCGAACAGCATCTGGATGAACGCGGAAGGCGGCACCGGCTTCAACACCAGCTTTCTCCCCGGGAATGGGCCATGAGCTTCCGGGACCAGACCCTCTACCAGCGATACGCGGTAGACCGCCACCTTGTGCTGCCCGCCGATCTGATGACCCACGGCATCGTGCATGGCAAGCTGGAAACCGAGGGCGCAGGCGAGGAAACGCTGCGAGAGTGGTCGGATTATGTGGTCATGTATTACGGGCGCGGCGTACAGCTGAAGGAGATTTACATCACGCCCTCCATGATGACGCCCCGGCAGTGGCAGGTTCTGGGGGAGGCCACTCGCTGGGCCGTCCGCAGCCGCCCCGTATTACAAAACTCCGTCTGGGTCGGAGGCGACCCGCGGAAGGGAGAGGCAGGGGGCTATGTCTGCTGGCAGGGCGACCGGGGAATTCTCACCGTCCGGAATCCCGATATCCGCCCGCAGGATATTGCGGTCCCGTTCGATAAATCGGTATATTATCGGGGAAAAGAGGGGAGAGTTTTTCGCGGGCGCGTCATCTACCCTTATGTGGAGGCGTTTTCTCAACCGCTCGTTTCCGGCCAGCCTATCCGGCTCAGCCTGCCCGGGGCCACGGTGATGGTCATCGAGATGGAGCCGGGCAGGCCTCGCCCGGACAGATCGCTCCAGCCGACCGCCCTCGCCGGCGCATCGGCGCGGATTGCCTCGGAGGAATCGGGCAAGCGCCTTTTTACCGCCAGCCTTCGCGTGCCCGATGAGCCGATGCAGCGGTGCGACCTGATGGTGCTTCAGGAAGGCGGAGCCATGGCCGGCTCCCTGGGGCCGCACTGGGCCTTTTCCGTGAACGACCAGCCGGTGAAGGCGCGACAGGCGGAGGGAGATCGCTGGTCTATCGACAGCCTCGATCTCACGCCGTTTCGAGGGAAAACGGTGGCGGTCAGCGCCGAGATATCGGGAGCCTCCGGGGAGCCGTTCGGCAGCCCGCAGATCCGGGCAAGCGCCTGGTTGGTGGCCGACCGCCCGGTGACCGCCCGGCCCGCTCCCCGGGCGGCGATTCCCTACCCTATCGCCCAGGGATACCGCCGCCAGACCGTCTCGCTGCTGCCGGAAACCGACCTGTCCCGGCCGCGCCAGGCTGTCGGCCTGACCGATGAGGATCTTCACCATATCCGAGCGGCGCGGCTGAGCCTGTGGGCGTTCGATTCCAACGGGGAACCGGCCTACAGGGACAAATTTATCCTCCTGAACGGCCACAAAATCTCGCCTGTGTCCGCCAACCAGGGCCGGCTTTCCGCCTGGCAGCGATTTGTCATCGACCTGACGCCCGGCCAGTTGGGTTTCGTCCGGCGGGAAAACAGGATCGTCCTGACCAACGCCCCGGGCGAGTGCTACAAGTTCACCGGGCTGGCCCTGGCCGTTCGGAAAGCCGACGGAACCTGGGCGGAGAGCGAGATCGATGCGACAGTTCACAGCAGCGTCTCCGACTGGATGTACAGCGAAGGCGTTGTCTTTCAAAACGATCAATCAGGGGAGGTATTCTTGACGCTATGAAACATATCCGCCGCTTCCTGTTCTCCGCTTTGCTTCTCTGCGCGGCCCTTGCCCTTCATGCGGAGAGGATCAAACTCGGACCGTATCTTCAGCAGGTCGCCCCGGGCGGGGTGACCGTCTGCTGGACGACCGACGCTCCGGTCAAAGGAGTTGTCACCTACGGTGCCAGCGGCCTCAAGGAAAAAGCCGCCGAATCCCAGCCCGAAACCCGCCATTTTCTCCGTCTGAAAGGGCTGAAACCGGCCACCATCTATCAATATCGGGTGGAATCCGGGCAGGCAAGAAACGATATCCACACCTTCCGCACCGCTCCGCTGCCGGGGAAGGGCTTTTCCTTTGTCGCCTACGGGGACAACCGCACCAATAACGAGGATCACCGGAAGGTGGTCCAAAGCATCCTGCCCCTGAAGCCCGACTTCCTTGTGAACACCGGCGACCTGGTCGCCAAGGGCAGCCGCCCGGAGCAATGGGAAGCTTTCTTCAGGACGGCTGGCCCCTTGCTGGCCCGCGCCCCTCTTTACCCTTCCCTGGGCAACCATGAGGGCAACTCCTCCCTTTATTTTCAGTTATTCGACCTGCCCGGCAAGAAACGCTATTATTCATTCGATTACGGCAACTGCCATATCATCTGCCTGGACTCCAATAGCGCCTTCATGTCCCGCGAAGAGCAGCGCCGGTGGCTGGTGGAAAACCTGTCCACTCACCAGGACGCGGCCTTCAGGATCGTCTTCTTCCACCATCCGCCCTACTCGCTGACAACCAGCGAAAACCGCCAGAAATATTCGGAAGCGATCCGCGAACAGTGGCAGAAGCTGTTCGAGCAATACCGGGTCTCCCTTGTGCTGAACGGCCATGACCATAACTACCAGCGAGCCGCCGTCAACGGGATCCAGTATATCGTCACCGGCGGAGGCGGAGCGCCGCGCTATGCGGTCGGCCCCAAACAGGCGTGGAACGTCACTTCCGCCTCTGTCCTGCACTGCGTTTACTTCCAGGTCGAGGGCGACCGCATCAAAGCGCAGACCATCACCCCTGAAGGCAAAATCATCGATACCTTCGAAGTGGAGGCCCCGGTCAAGAAACCATAGGTGCAAGGCTGCCTGTAGGGCAGACCTGCGTGTCCTCCCCCCCCCGATGATTGCAACCCATCCTGTGAGGAACGAAATGCCCTATTTTATCGCAATAGACGGCGGCCAGACCAGCACGCTGGCGATTCTAGCCGATGAAGCCGGACATATTCTGGGGGCCGGGCTGGGAGGGCCTACGAACCATATCCACGAGCCGGGAGCGAAGGAGCGGTTGTGGAATGCGCTGCACGACTCGATCACACGGGCCTTCGAGAAGGCGGGGATCCCCCTGACGCGCCTTCAGGGGGTCGGGATGGGGATATCCGGGAGCGGCGTATGGGCTGAGAAGATGGTGCAGCAGCTTTGCGGGGCGGATGTGGTGGCGGTGGCGGGCGATGGGATGAGTTCCCTGGCCGGGGCCACTGTATGCAAGCCCGGGGTCATCATCATTGCCGGGACGGGGGCAGCGGCCTTCGGCATCAATGCGGAGGGCCGCCAGTTGAGCGCCAGCGGATGGGGCTACGTCATGGGCGACGAGGGAAGCGGCTACTGGATCGCGCGCCGGGCGCTTTCCGCGGCCACCAAATCGCTCGATGGCCGCGCTCCGGCCACCGCCCTGTCGGAGATGATTCCGGCCCATTTCGGCCTGGAATCGCTCCGCACCCTCCATGCGAAAATCTATGCCTTCGAGATAGAACGGCCCGGGCTGGCCGCCATCTCCGGCGTGGTCGGCATGGCCGCAGGCGAAGGGGACGCGGTGGCGAGGCGCATTCTCGAAGAGGCCGCTCAAGAACTGGCCCTGTCCGCCGCGGCAGTTCTCAAAGGGCTCGATATGCCGGGCGCTGCGCCGGAGGTCGCTCCTATCGGCGGGGTCTTCAAAGCCGGTTCCCTGATCCTGGAGCCGCTCCGGGCCGCCCTGCATCTACTGGTCCCCGATGCCCGCCTCATCGAGCCGCGCTTTCCGCCTGTCATCGGGGCTCTCTTCCTGGCCTACCGGAAAGCAGGCATCGCGCTGGAGGAGCCGCTGCTGGAGCGGGTGCGGGCGGGAGTGGAATTCATCAAAGGGGTAAAATAGAAGAGGGGCGGGCGAACCCGGTTCGCCCGCCCCTCTTCTATCCACAATTCACGCCGCAATCATGAAGGGTTTGACGGCTCCCAGGATGTCTTTGGGCACCTGGGCCTGGATATAGATTTTGTCCTCCAGATAGTCCTCTTGCAGCACGCGGCCCCGCTCGTGCAGGTAGGCCACCAGGTCGGCGCGCTGGTAGGGAACCCACAGATGAACCGGTACGAGCGTTTTGCTCAGCACTTCCGCCATCTTGTCCAGAAGCTGGGGGAGGCCGTCTCCCGCCGCAGCCGAGATATAGACTGCGTTTTCCATCTCTGCCACCTGCCGTCGCAGTTCATAGGTGTCTCCGATTTTATCGATCTTGTTCAACACGATGATCACCGGCTTATCCCCGGCCTCAAGCTCTTCCAGCACCTCCCGGACGGCCCGAGCCTGTTTCTCCCATTCGGGATGGCTGACATCGATGACGTGGAGGAGCAGGTCAGCCTCGGTCACTTCCTCCAGGGTGGCCCGGAACGCGGCCACCAGGCTGTGGGGCAGTTCCCGGATGAATCCGACGGTATCGGTCAGCAGCACCCCCCACCCCTCGGGCAGGTCCACCCTCCGCGTAGTGGGGTCCAGGGTGGCGAACAGCTTGGCGTCCACCAGCACATCCGAGCCGGTCAGCCGGTTCAGGAGGGTAGATTTCCCGGCGCTGGTGTAGCCGACCAGAACGGCCACCGGATAAGGGAGTTTGCGCCGCCCCTGCCGCTGCTGCCGGCGCTGCTTGCGGACTTCATCCAGGTCGCGCCTGAGTTCGGTCAGCCGCCTGCGGATGCGCGCCCGGTCGGTTTCGAGCTTGGTTTCGCCGGGGCCTCTCGCCCCGACCGGCCCCCTCGCGCCGCCGCCGCCCATCGCCGCCGCGCCTCCCTGGTCGGAAAGCTCTTTCCCGATCCCCACCAGCCGGGGCAGCATATACTGGATCTGGGCCACCTCCACCTGGAGCTTGCCTTCCTTGGTGTGCGCTCTCTGGGCGAAAATGTCCAGGATCAACTGCGTCCTATCGATCACGCGCACGGCGACGGCGTCCTCCAGGTTTCGCTGCTGGGTGGGAACCAGTTCGTCATTGACGATCACCGTATTGGCGTCTTCAGCCCGGATATAGGTATAAAGCTCCTCGGCCTTCCCGGAACCCAGGTAGAGCGACTGGTCGGGCCGGTGGCGGCGCTGGGTAAACACGCCCGCCACCTCCACCCCGGCGGTATCGGCCAGAGCCTTCATTTCCTCCAGGGACGACTCCCAATCGGTGCCCTCCCGTTCCAGGGAGACCAGGATCGCCCTGTCGGATGCCTGTATATCGATCAGGCTCCCGGGCCTGTGGATGGCGCTACGTTCGTTCGACATGTCTTCTCCTCAGCGATTTCATTTCCTCATCTATATCGCATTTACAGAGGACTCTGCTAAAAGGTTTCCGCCCTGGCAGGCCGGGTCGCTCAAACGCAAATGAACGCCGCTGCCTGATGAGGCATTGGTCGGCGTTCATCGGGTGCTGCTGGGTTGCGGTACGCTGGAGATGGTCGCTTGCGCTCCTCGCGGGCTGCATCGGCCGCGGTTAGACTCATCCAAGCTTGGCGATGCGGTTGACCGCTTCCTGGAGGCGCTCGCCGTTTTGATCGCCGGAGACGGTGAGGGACATGCGGATATAACCCTCTCCGTACTGGCCGTAGCCGATGCCGGGAACGGCCAGCACTCCGGCCTCCTCCAGCAGGCGCTTGGCGAAATCGATGGAGGTATGCCCTTCCGGGATGCGCGTCCAGACGTAGAGGCTGGCTTTGGGCTTGGTCACCTTCCAGCCGACGGCGTTCAGGCCGTCCACCAGGATATCGCGCCGCCTCTGGTAGAGGGTCAGCGCGTTCTCCAGTTCGTCCTGGTGAAGGAGGCCGTAGGCGGAAGCGATATCGATGGCCGGAAACTGCTTGGAATCGACATTGCTCTTGATGGCGTTGAGCGCCTTGACCACATCCCGGTTGCCTGCCGCGAAGCCGATCCGCCAGCCGGTCATATTGAAGGTCTTGGACATCGAATGCATCTCGATGCCGATCTCTTTGGCTCCTCGGGAGGCCAGGAAGCTGGGGGCTTTGTAGCCGTCATAGGCAACCTCGGTATAGGCGGCGTCGTGGCAGACCACGATATCGTATTCCCGGGCGAAAGCCACCACCTCATCGAAGAACTCCTGGGAGGCCACTGCGCCGGTCGGGTTGTTCGGGTAGTTCAGAAACATCAACTTGGCGGCGCGGGCCACATCGGAAGGGATGGCCGCCAGGTCGGGTAGGAAGCCGCGCTCTTCTTTCAGGGGCATGATGTAAGGCGCGCCTCCGGCCAGCATGGTGCTGATTTTATAGACCGTATAGGCCGGATCGGGAACCAGCGAGATATCGCCCGGATCGATATAGGCCCAGGACAGATGGGCCAGACCCTCTTTGGAGCCGATGAGCAGGAGAATCTCGCCGCCGGGATCCACTTCCACCCCGAACCGCCGTTTCATCCAGGCCGCTGCCGCCTCGATAAACTCCTGCCACCCCCAGGGCGTTTCATCATAGCGGTGGGTGACAGGGGTCGAGGCCGCCCGGCAGAGCCGGTCGATGATCGGCTGAGGGGTGGGCTGATCGGGGTCTCCGATCCCCAGGTCCACCAGGTCTTTCCCTTCGGCCAGCGCCTTCGCCTTGGCGCGGGCGATTTCGCTGAACAGATAGGGAGGGATTTTCTCCAGCCTTTTAGCGGATCGCATAGCAAACCTCCCCTGTAAAGACCTCTTCGGCAGGCCCGGTCATCATAATGCGGTTATCGCCTGTCCATTCCACGTGCAGGTCTCCTCCCTTCAGGTGAACAGTCACCTGACGTCCTGTTTTTTTGTTGAGGGCGCTCGCCACCGTCGAGGCGCAGGCCCCGGTTCCGCAGGCCAGAGTCTCCCCCGCCCCGCGCTCCCAGACGCGCATGAAGATTTCGGTGTTCGATTTGACCTGGATGAACTCCACATTGGTGCGCTTGGGAAAAGCTTTATGGTTTTCGATCTGCGGCCCGATCCGGGTCACCGGAAAATTCTCCACATCGTCCACAAAGATCGCGCAGTGGGGATTCCCCACCGAAACGCAGGTCACCTCGAACTTTTTGCCGTCCACCCGGAGCGTCTCGCCGATCACCTCTGTATTGGTATCGCCGCGCATCGGGATATCCTTGCGGAGCAGGACAGGATTGCCCATATCGACCCGGACGCTCTCGACCTTGCCGCCCCTCACGTTCAGCTTCAGCACCTTGATGCCGGCGAGGGTTTCCACCTGCACCGTGTTTTCTTTGGTCAGGCCGCGGTCGTGAACAAATTTGGCGAAACAACGAATGCCGTTGCCGCACATCTCGGACTCGGACCCGTCCGGGTTGAGCATCCGCATCCGGAAATCCGCGACGCGACTCGGCAGCACCAGAATCATCCCGTCCGAGCCGATGCCGAAATGGCGGTCGCACAGGAAACGGGACAGTTCCGGCAGCTTTTCTTCGGCGGGCAACTCCTGCTCGAAGCTGTTGATGACCACAAAATCGTTGCCCGACCCATGCATTTTCGTAAACTTCAACTCGACCTCCGTAACATCAGAGCAGGGATTCCTCCTCTTCTTCGCTCCCCTCCGCCCTCGGTCCGGCGTGGCTCATATTGACCGGGCGGGCCGGGGCGACCGTGGAAATAGCGTGCTTGTAGACCAACTGCTGCGGCTTGCCGGGGCTGTCCAGCATGATGATGAATGCATCGAACCCCTTGATCAGCCCCCGGAGCTGGAAACCTCCGATCAGATAGATGGTCACCGGGATATTCTCTTTTCGGACCTGGTTCAGGAACTGGTCCTGCAAGTTCATCTGCGTTTTGCTCAAGGATTGCCTCCTGTCAGGAAGTGGGCCATCCATTGCACCCTTCCGGCCATTTCTTCGCTCATATCGACCCAGACGATCTCCGGTCTGGCGCGAAACCAGACCAACTGGCGCTTGGCGTACCGCCTCGTATTCCGCTGAATCAGCGCCACCGCCGCCTCCGGATCGCTTCCGCTTTCTAGCGCTTCCATCAATTCGTTGTAACCCAGACTCCGCATAGGGGCGCATCGGCGGTCGTAACCTGAGGCTCGCAAAGCCCGCACCTCCGCCTCGAAGCCCTGAGCCATCATCGCCTCCACTCGCCGGTCGATCCGCTCGTAAAGCAGTTCGCGGCGCATGGTCAGCCCGAAGACCGTCTGGCGCTCGAACCGGGGCGAGGCCCCTTCCCGCCCCTTGAAACCGGAGCGCGGCCTGCCGGTGGCCGCCCATATCTCCAGGGCGCGGATAACACGCTTCCGGTCGTTCAGGTGCAGGCGGGCAGCGGTTTCGGGGTCCACCTGCCGCAGCCGTTCGTGGAGGGCGGCATTCCCATGCGCCTCGGCCTCTGCCTCCATCGCCCGCCGAAACCCCTCATCCGGGGGCGCAGGGGGGAAATCGGGCCGGTGGGTGACCGCTTCCACATAGAAGCCCGTGCCGCCCACCAGAAAAGAGATTTTGCCGCGCCGCCGGATGTCCTGAACCGCTTCCAAAGCCAGTTCGCTGTATTCGGCCACGCTGAAAGGCTCGTCCGGGCTGCGGATATCGATCAGGTGATGGCGCACGCGGGCCTGCTCTTCAGGCGTGGGCTTGGCGGTCCCGATATCCATCCCACGGTATACCTGCATGGAATCGGCGGAAACGATCTCCCCGCCCAACCGCTCGCAGAGCCGCAGAGCCGCTTCCGACTTGCCCACCGCCGTCGGGCCGACCACTGCCACCAGGTCCCAGCGCCCGGCCTCTCCCTCGTTAGACATCGCCCGAAGCCTTCCGGTTCTGTAGCATATTTCATTATAGCACACAATGAGCGGGAATTCAAACGCAGGAGGCAGGCGGGAGAAACTGGCCGAAGGGGAATGGGATCAGATTAATATATTTCAGATATATCTTCTGATGATAGTGATTCTAACAATGCGTGTCAAGCATCTGTGTTAAAATCAATAGAGGCGTATAAAGGGTCGAACTCATCAAATAGCTGTTCTTCCTCTCTTATACTACGCCCCTTTCCACGAACACGGAAAGAGGAGCAGGGATGGTTTCCCTGCTCCTCTTTTCAATTCAGTCCGTGAACGTCACATAGCGGTAGAGCGCCGGGTCTTTGGCCGGGCCAATGCCGCCCCCCCATTCGATCCAGCCGCGGCGGCCCTGGCCGTCGTTGTCGTTGACCAGAAGGGAGAAGCCGATCACCTTGCCGGGGACGATCCCCAGGGCGGCGGCCTGTGGGACGGCGGCCTCGTAGACAACGCCGTCCTCCGTCCGTCGGATGGCGACCGGCAGCATATCCATCGGGCCGGTGGGGAGGCCCATAGCGGTATGCCAGGCCCAGACCACCCTTCCCTTCTCCGTGAGGGCCATGCCTGTTTCGAAATAATCCTGCGGCCCCGGCCTGGGGAAGGGCGCAAACCCCATCTGGATGCTGTCCCCCTGCCAGATGTCCTCTCCCGCATAGGGCTGGTGGAATTTGTCGTCCGCCACCTTGACCGCAAAGTAGACGGCCGTCTCGTCCCACATGATGTAAGCCCGGGCGCTTAGATCTTTCTGGCCGCCCCAGTTTTCCATGCGAACCTGCTCTTTGCGGTTCAGTTCCATCGGGATCGCATCGGCCCAGTCCTCCAGGCTACCATCGATGGCAGGGGGCTTCTTGGCTCTGAGCGCCACCATAAAGCCGACCGGGCGCGAGGCGCTGACCGTGATGCCGTCGCCGAGTGCGGCAGATGCGCCGATGGTATAGTCGGCGTTCCGATCCAGCGCCCCTCCGATAAGCCGGGCCGTGAAGGTTTTTTCCGCATAGGGTGAAACGTTTTCAAAGGTGAATCTCTCCGGCTCCAGCCGCCAGCCCTCTGGCGCGATCAGTTTCACCGTCCCCGAAGCCGGGCCGGAGCGCCGGTTGTTCTGGACGCCCACCGTAACGGCGAGCGGGTCGCCCGCTTTCTTGAGGCCGGGGCGGAGGTTCAGGGAAACCGGCTCCAGAATCTCGATCCGGCAGGAGGCCGAAAGGGTCTGGGGCCCGACCTTGATCTGCGCCGCCACCGTCTGCGGCTCCTTCGCGTCCGCCGGGACAGCGATTTCAAAGGACATGATCTCCCGCGAGTCCGCCGGAATCGAAAGCTGCTGGGCGAGCTTGGCTGCCGTCCATCCTGCGGGCAGTCGGATCGAGGCCGATACGGGGACGGGTTTGGCGGAAGGGTTCCGCAAAATCATGGTCACCCGACCCCTGTCGCCCCGGGCGATCCGCATCCGGTCGTAGATGAATTCGGCCATAGGGTCGTCTCCCTCGGCCTGGCCGCCGATAAAGCCGAGGTACTGGGGCAGGGGCTTGAGGGCGAGGGCCACCGCTTCTCCGAAAAGGGCCGGTTTCTGCGTCTGGCCCATCCCATCCGTCAGTTCCACCTTCGAGGAGGAAACCCGGATGGTAGCCGTCCGCTCCCCCTCCGCGCTCCAGGCGGCGATAACGGATCGCTTGCCGGCGCTGAAGAGGTAGGCCGTATTGCCCTCCCCGATATCGAGCGATTGAGCGAATTTCAGGCCCGCAAGCTTGTTCGCCATCGTCTTATAGGCAATATATGCGGGCTTGGGGGAGAAATCACGGCGGAGGATGCCGAAATTATGCTCATTGTAGGCCCGGTCATCCCCGTCGTCCCGGTAGTCGTACCAGAAGATTTTGTCCACCGCGCCGGAGGCGATGGCTTGCAGGTAGGCTCTTGTGATCATCTGAGCCTGCTCCTCCTCGGAGACGCCGTTATCGCCCCTGTGCGCGGGCCAGCCGATCTCGGTCAGCCAGATCGGCTTGGTCCCGCCGTAGCGTTCCAGCAGGTCGCGGGTGCGCCTGAGTTCGCCTGTAAAGCCGCTCGCTTCGGGGGAGGCGGGGTAGCGGTACGGGTGGGTGGAGAGGATATCCATATACCGGAATCCCCCCGCCTTGAAGACCGATTCGATGAAGCCCAGGTCGCTTCCCGCGGTGCAGACGCCGATCACTTTGGCGGCAGGGTCGGCCCGCTTAACGGCCTCATAACCGGCCTTCAGGAGTTTGGTATAGTCCTCCACGTTCGGGGCGGGCTGCCAGAAAACCGATATATTCGGCTCGTTCCAGATCTCCCAGTGCTTGATCTTCCCCTTGTAGCGGCTCACGATCTTGAAGACATACTCGCTCCAGGCGGCGAGATCGGGCATGTGGTTCCACCGGCTCTTGGCCTCGGGCGGGGCGGTGGAAGCCCATGCCGACGAATAATCAAGCAGCCCGAAGAGGGAAATGCCGTAACGGGCCGCCGTCTCCAGCGCCTGGTCGTAGCGATCCCACACCCATTTGCCTTTCTCGGGCTGTATGTTGCTCCAGCTAAACTCCTCCCGGGACCACTTGATCCCGGCTTCCTGAGCCATCCGGCCCGCCCGTTCCATCTCCTCATTGGAATAGCGGTTCCCGAAATAGATTCCCATCCCGAACGGGGATCCGGGATCGGCTTTCGGAGCCTGCGCCCTTGCCGCGCCGATGCCAAAAATCAACAGCAGCAGACCATAAAGAACAGGTTTCATCAACGATTATCCTCCTTGAGTGATTTTGCACATATTATGCCTCAAGAATGTCAGGCGGTGAATTTTCCTGACGGAGAGCCGCCCATTCTTTACCTCTGTTCAGGCAAATACACCTTCCGGTAAAATCCCAGCGATTCCTCGGTAGGGATGTGGGAGGCCGTGCGCTCGCCGGTCGGCTCGTAGCCGAAGCGGCGGTAAATGCAGATGGCCGGTTCGTAGGCGGTGTAAAGGGTTATCGGGACAGGGCGGCCCGCTTCGTCGGCCCTGCGCTGAAAGCATGCGTCCATGTGCTGCATGATGCAGCCCCCGATGCCGCGCTGTCGGCACTCGCGCACGACGTTCACCCCGCCCAGCATCCACCCACCCGGCTCCGCGGCCACATCCCTGTCCCGGGCGATGATTGAGGCGGTGCCGAGGAGCCAGCCGGTCGCACGGTCGTAAAACACATACGTGATATCGTCAGGAATGGTCTCATGCTCCCTGAGCCATTCCTCGAAACTGCCCGGTCCTGTGCCTTCCTCATTGTCCAGTTCCGGGGTCATGGCGCGAATCCAGGCGTAAAAAGATTCTTTCCGCTCCCGGCAAAGCCGGCGCAAATCGAAGGTTTCCATTTGATCGAGGAAGTACCGCTCTGAGTCTGACATGATGATCGCTCCGTTTCCACGATGGTTGCTTGTCTATTTGTCGTGTGTAGCCCGACTTCCTGCTCTGGCCCTGCATTGACGCGGCCTTTCTCCTTTTGATACAATGATAGCGGAAGGAGTTCTCAAGATGGATCATCAGGCGTTGTCCGACCGCATCAGGGCGGAAGGCGTCCGGCTGGGGCTGGATGCGGTCGGAATCATCCCGGCCCGTCCCTCGGAGGGGGCGGAGGCATACCGGAACTGGCTCGATCAGGGCTTTGCCGGAGAGATGGGCTATATGGCCCGATATGAAGACCAGCGGGCCAATCCTGCCCGCCTGCTCGAAGGGGCCGAATCGCTCATTGTCGCGCTCCAAAACTACAACCCGCCGGAGGATCGGGCGGAGGCCGCCAAAGGGCCGACCGGCAGGATCGCCCGGTACGCACGGGGGGACGACTACCATAACATATTGCACGACAGATTGAAGGCCCTGCTGGCTTTTCTCCGGAAGGAGGCCGGGCAGACGGTAACGGGGCGGGTGTTTGTGGACACCGGCCCGGTGCTGGAACGGGAGGCCGCCCGCCGGGCCGGGCTGGGGAACTTCGGCAAAAACACCAACCTCCTCCGCAAAGGGCCGGGTTCCTATTTCTTCATCGGCGAGATTCTGGTCGATATCGAGCTGACTTACGATTCCCCCGCCATCCGCGATATGTGCGGCCATTGCACGCGCTGTCTCGATGCCTGCCCCACGCAGGCGTTCCCGGCCCCCTACGTCCTCGATGCCCGGCGCTGCATCTCCTATATGACCATCGAGTTGAAGGGCGATATGCCGGAGGCGCTTCGCCCGCAGGCCGGGGACTGGATTTTCGGGTGCGATATCTGCCAGGAGGTCTGCCCCTATAACCGGCAGGCCCCGGCTTCGCAGGAAGCGGCCTATCGTCCCCGACCGGGGCTTTCGGCCCCTTCCCTGCTCGAACTCCTCGGCGGCACGCAAGAGGATTTTTCCCGCAGGTTCCGAAACAGCCCCGTGAAGCGGGCCAAGCGCAAAGGACTGCTCCGGAACGTGGCCGTCGCTCTGGGGAATGCGAAAGACCCGGTCGCCCTCCCCGCGCTCTGTGAGGCCCTTCGCGACCCTGAGCCGATGGTTCGCCGCCATGTGGCCTGGGCGCTGGGCAGGATCGGCGGGCCGGAGACGGAGGCGGCCCTGCGAGAAGCGGCCTCCGCCGAAAGCGATGCAAGCGTTCTCGAAGCGATCCGAAAGGAACTCCCATGAAAATAGCGGATATCCGGCTCTATCCTGTCCGGCTGCCTTTCGAGGGGCATTTCGCCACCTCCCGGGGAACCGTGGGGGCCGCCGCAACCGGTCTGCCGAAGGTTTTCGTGAAAATGAGCGACGAGGCAGGACATGTCGGCTGGGGAGAGGCCGGGCCGTCGCACCGATGGTCTTACGAAACCCTGGAGTCGGTGGTGACCACCCTGCGGCATTACCTGATCCCGCTCGCGCTGGGCCGCGATATCTTCGACCCGGACGGGCTGCACCGGGCGATGGATGCGGAGATCGCGCCCGGGCTGACCAGAGGCCAGCCCATCGCCAAAGCGGCTCTCGACATCGCCCTGCACGACCTGATCGGCCATGCCCTGTCGATTCCCCTCTGGGCGTTTTTCGGATGCCGCCGGGCCGGACAGGTCACCCTCAGCTTCACCCTCACCGCCCGGTCGCCGGAAGGAATCGAGCGGGAGATCGCCGAAGCTGAAGAGCGGGGATACCGCCATTACAATATGAAGATCGGCGCAAACCCGTCCGAGGATATCGCATTGATGGCCGCCGCCCGCGCCCGCGCCACAGGGGTGGTTTGGGCCGACGCCAACGGCGGCTACACGCTGCCCCAGGCCCTTGCGGTGGCTAAGGCGATGGAGGATCTGGGCATTTCGGCCTTCGAGCAGCCGCTGCCCGCCAACCGCTGGAGCGACTATGCCGAGCTGGCCCGGCGCGTCCGGGTGCCTGTCGGGGTGGACGAATCGCTCTGCTCGGTCGGCGACCTGCTGGAGCTGCTGCGCCTGGGAGCCTCCCCGCTTTTCGTGATGAAAGTGACGCGCATGGGCGGCCTGCGCCCGGCCCGCATCTGCATGGATATCGCTGACCATGCTGGCCTGCCCGTCCTGGGCAGCGGCCTGACCGATGCCGGGGTGTCCCTGCTTGCCTCCTGCCATCTTCTCGCCGCCTACGGGGTCTCCATGCCCGCCGCCCTCAACGGCCCCCAGTTCCTCGGCGGCGATGTCCTGGAATCCCCTCTGCTGCTGGAAGGCGATACGCTCACCCTCCCGGAAGGCCCCGGCCTGGGCGTTTCGGTGGATGAAGAAAAGCTGATCCGATATCGGGTGGATATCTGATCCGGTTCGATAAAGCAAGCCGATGCAGTCTGCGAGGGCGAAGCCCGAAACCATCTCCAGGGTAGCGCCCACGGGCAAAGCTATGTCGTGCCTTTGTGACGCTGGAGATTACTGCGTCGCTTCGCTCCTCGCAGACTGCATCGACGCTCGATCTTTGAAGTCAGGCGAAAGCCCTGAAAAGATTCCGGCGATTCATCCTTAAGGGGAGATGGATCGCCCTCACCTGGAGGAGACTGCATGAAGGAGAAGATCGTTCTGATCGGCGCGGGAAGCGCCATGTTTACGCGGGGCCTGGTGACCGACCTCATTCTGAAAAACGAGCCTATCGATCTGGCGCTGGTGGATATCGGCCCGGAAGCCTTGCAGGTGGCTGAAGGGCTGACCCGCAAGATGATCGAGGCGAAAAAGGCTCCCATCAAGATGACCGCCGCGACGGACCGGCGGGAGGCGCTCGGCAGGGCGACCGCCGTGATATGCACGGTCGGCGTAGGCGGGCGCAAAGCCTGGGGGCAGGATGTCTTCATCCCCCGTAAATACGGCGTCTACCAGCCGGTCGGGGACAGCGTGATGCCCGGGGGAACCTCCCGCGCCCTTAGAATGATCGCCGCGATGGTGGATATCGCCGGGGATGTCCTCGATCTGGCTCCGGACGCCCTTTTCTTCAACTACGGCAACCCGATGGCCCCGGTCTGCCGGGCCGTTCGCAAGGCGACCGGAGCGGAGATCGTGGGCCTCTGCCACGGCGTTTTCCATGTGGGCCATTTTCTGACCGGGCTGCTGGGGGCAAGCGCCTCCAATTTCCAATATACGGCCATCGGCATGAATCACCTGACCTGGTTTGTGGAGGCCCGGCTCAAAGGGGAGGACGCCTTCCCCAGGCTCCGGCAGATCGGCCAGGAAAATCTGGCCCGGCTGAGCGGCCCCGGAGCCGATCCCTGCGATATCAACCCCTTTAGCTGGGAGCTTCTGGAACTCTTCGGCGCGTTCCCGGCAGTGCTGGACAGGCATGTGTCAGAATTTTTCCCGCATCTCTTCCCGCAGGGCCGGTATTACGGCAAAACCCTCGGGATCGACGCCTACAGCGTGGAGGATGTGCTGGCCTCGGGCGACAGAACCTATGAGGATATGCGCGAACAGGCCCTGTCGAGCGCCCCGCTTCCCGAGGACTATTTCAGCCGCACCAGCGGGGAGTACGAGCAGGTGACCGATATCATCGACAGCATCCGCCACGACGCCGGGCGCGTCTACTCGGTCAATGTCCCGAACCGGGGCCAGGTGCCCAACCTGCCCGCCGAAGCGGTCATCGAATGTCCGGGGGTAGCGGACGCCTCCGGCATCAAGCCGATCCTGCAAAAACCGCTCTCGCCGGGCCTTGCCGGAACCCTCGCCACCCGTCTGGCCTGGGTCGAAACCGTGGTAGAGGCCGCTCTGGAGGGCAGCCGCGCCAAGTTCATCCAGGCCCTTCTCCTCGACGGCGCGGTAGATTCCCTCCAGACCGCCACCCGCCTGGCCGACGAACTCCTGGCGGAGCAGGCCGAATATCTGCCGCAGTTTCAAGCAAAGTAGCGGGCGGAGGGCGACCTATCGGACCGCCCTTCCCCTGCCGATGCATGCATTCATTATCACAAGGAGCGATTCTCATGTCTGAACTCAAAGTCGGTTTTATTGGGCTGGGCATTATGGGCAAGCCGATGTCGAAAAATCTTGTCCGGGCAGGCTTTCCGGTGACCGTTTATAACCGCAGCAAACCGGCGGTGGAGGAACTGGTCGCGTTCGGCGCGAAGGCCGCAGGCTCGTGCCGCGAGGTTGCGGAGCAGAGCGATGTGGTGATCACCATCGTTTCCGATACGCCCGACGTGCTTCAGGTGATGACCGGCTCGGGCGGCGTGCTGGAAGGGACGCGCGAGGGCCTGATCTGCGCCGATATGAGTACCATCTCTCCGAAAGCCACCCGCGAGCTTGCCGAGGAGGCCGCCCGGCGGGGCGTGGAGACCCTGGATGCACCCGTGAGTGGCGGGGAGAAAGGGGCCATCGAGGGAACCCTTTCGATCATGGTCGGCGGGGAGCAGGCGGCGTTCGAGAAGTGCCTGCCGGTCTTCCAGGCGATGGGCAAGAAGATCGTCCGCATCGGCGGCCACGGCGACGGCCAGACCTGCAAGTTGTGTAACCAGATCGTCGGGGCGCTGAATATGCTGGGCCTTGCCGAAGCCCTGGTCTTCGGTCAGAAATCCGGGATCGACCTCGAAAAGATGCTGGAGGTGGTCGGCGGCGGCGCGGCGGCAAGCTGGGCCGTTCAGAATCTGGGGCCGAAGGTCATCAAGCGCGACTTCGAGCCGGGCTTCATGGTCACTCTCCAGCAGAAAGATATGCGCCTGGTCCTGGGGGCTGCCGAAGAAATCAAACTGCCCACGCTGGCCTCCGGCCTGGTCCACCAGTTGTGGAAGCAGAACGAAGCCGACGACCAGGGCCGCAAAGGCATCCAGGCCCTTGTCCTTGCCCTGGAGAAATTGACGGGCGTGACGGTCGGGGAGTAAGGGGCATCTTTGAGAGGGGCAGTGCAACCGCTTCCCATAGCTATCCAGTTCAGATTTTGGGGGATTCGGGCCTTGGAAGCTGCGGGCCGCCCGATAGACAGGTATTTTCAAGGCCCGGCAATGCCGCAACCGGCTGATGGCCTTTATCTGGATAACCACAAGATCTGTCTCCGCACCATCATAGCCCGCACCCCTTATTTCGGAGGTTTTTAGCGCAGTGAAGTTTACCCGTCTTTTATTCTCCGCCATTATCGGAGGTGTTCTGATGAACGGTTCGGCAGAGGGCGCTCCTGAAAAACTGGAGGGCACTTTTCTTCAATTGAATCCGGGCAACCTGGCCCGGACTGAAGCGCAGTGGAAGAAAGAGTTCGACGCTGTCAAGGCCATCGGGATGGATACACTGATCATTCAATTCTGCGGGGCGAACGGGAAAGCGTATTATCCTTCCACCGCATTCGAGACCGCGGCAGGGGCGGAAGGCGATCCGGTTCGCATGATTTTGAGGCAGGCCGCACGCATGCGGATGAAGGTTTTTCTGGGGCTTTATAGCGACTGGGGATCTGCGGACGAGATGGCCTCCCGGAATATCCGCATGGCAGAGGATCTTTTGAAGCGTTACGGCAGGTTCAAATCTTTTGTCGGCTGGTATATCCCTCAAGAGGCTTCCAACGCCCCGGCTATCGACAGCCCCGTCGTCGAGGCGTTCCAGCGGACGGCTGCCTGGTGCCGGGAGAAAACGCCGGGCAAGCCGGTCGGGATCGCCCCTTATTTCGGCCTTCACGATCCCGAAGCGTTCTACCGGGCTTGGGCGGCCATCCTGAAGAAAATCGAGATCCATATCCTCATGCTCCAGGACGGGGTCGGCTGCGACCGCCATCTGGACACGAAAAACATCGTGCCCTACCTTGAAGCGATGGCCCGCGCCTGCCGGGAAAACAAGGTGCGTTTCTGGTCGGACCTGGAGACCTTCCGCATCCCCCGCAACTGGCGACCCGCCCCGGTAGAAGAACTGCTGGAGCAGATCCGGGTCGAAAGCCCGTTCGTCGAAAAGATCGTTATCTTTGAGTTTCACCACCACATGAACCCCGAAAGCAGCGAACTGCACCGCCAGTTGTACGAGGGGTATGCGGATCACTTGAGAAAGATGAAAGGAACGAAATCACCTGTGACCGGAGGAAAACGATGAACTACCGCATGTTGGGCAAAACAGGCGTCCGGGTCTCCGAAATCGGTTTCGGGGCGTGGGCGATAGGCGGGGGGATCAATATCAACGGGTTCGGGATCGGCTACGGGGCGATTGACGACCGGGAGTCCGAGGCTGCCATTCGCCGCGCCGTCGATCTCGGCGTCACCTTTTTCGATACCGCCGACGCTTACGGGGCGGGCCACAGCGAGGAAGTGCTGGGGCAGGCTCTCGGCGGGCGGTGGGAGGGCCTTGCCCTGGCGACCAAAGTGGGGAACCAGAGGCGCGACCCTCTGCCCAGCGTCAAGAATTTCGCCAGGGACTACATCCTCCAGGCATGCGATAACAGCCTGCGGCGGCTGAAGAAAGGTGTCATCGATGTTTACCAACTGCACAACCCCTCGCCGGAAGTCCTCCGGGACGATTCCGTGTTCGAGACCTTGAACGATCTGAAGCGGGCCGGGAAGATTCGATTTGCCGGGGTTTCCATCAGCAGCCCGCAGGAAGGTATCGAACTCATCCAGGCGGGGAAGGCGGATGCCTTGCAGGTGCATTACAATATCCTGATGGCCTCGCCGGAGGATGCGCTTTTTCCGCTGGCGGAGCGGGAGGGCATCGGTATCATCGTCCGGGTCCCTCTGGCTTCGGGCATCCTGACCGGCAAGTTCACCCGCGAAACGGTTTTCGATCCCACCGACCACCGGGCCAACTGGCTGAAGGGCGAAATGCTGGAGAAGGCGGTCGCCAAAACGGAGGCCCTCTCCGCCCTGGTGGGCGGCCCTGTCCGCAGCCTGAGCGAGTTGGCCCTCCGGTATTGCCTGGCCTCTCCCGCCGTTTCGACCCTCATCCCGGGAGCGAAAAACCCCCGACAGGTCGAGGCCAACCGCGCCGCCTCCGACGGATACCGCCTGCCGCCCGACCTTCTGGAGCAAATACGCCGGATCGGTGAAAAGGATTTCGGGCTGAGGACATAGTATATATTTTTCCGTCTCTCGGACCCTTGATCCGATGTTGAGAAAGGCAGGGAAGGCAGGCGATGAAATCTCCGGCGCGATGGCTTGTGTTGGGCTTCCTCCTGGCGCTCTCCGGCTGCGGCAGGCATCGCCCGGAGGAGGTTCCCCTGACGGAGCGGAAGCTGACCCCGGTGCAGTATCAACTGCTCAAAGACCGGGACAAGGTGCGCTACAAGAACATCGTGCTGCGCGTCCCGGAAAGCTGGGGCGGGGCGCTCCTGCCTTTCGATCCCGGCCCCTACCCTTCCCCGGTCGATAAAGCCGTTCATACGGGCGAGCTTGCCGTCCTGATGGGCCTCTACAACCAGGCGCTGTTCGAGTTCCAGCATCCCCGCGTCAAAATCGAGTACATCAATTTCGATATGTGGTCGGACAACTTCAAGTCTGCCCTGGCGGTGGCGCTGGCCTCCAACCGCGCTCCCGCCTACTACATCGCCCGGGATCTTCCCCAGACCATCGAGCAGGGCATGTACGCCGATCTCACCCCTTTGATGAAAAAGTGGGACCAGTTCCGCCTCCAGCCGGAAGGCTCCATCCGCCAGGGAACGGTGAACGGACGCATCTACACCCTCGCCGCCAACGAACTGGGAGCCACCGTTATCCGCTACCGGAAGGACTGGTTCCGCGAGGCGGGCATCTTCAACGAACGGGGCGAGCCGGGGCCGCCCTCGGACTGGACGTGGGACGATTTCCGCCGCATCGCCCGGAAGCTGACCGATCCCGAGCGGGGACGGTACGGCTACTGCGACCAGATGGGCGACTACCTCTACAACCAGTCCAAAGGGCTGGACCTGTACCTCCCCGACCCGACGGGCCGCCGCACCTGGGTCTTCAACGACCGAGACCCGGAGGTGATCCGCTCCCTCGAAATGGCCCGCGCCCTGGTCAATGAGGACAAATCCGTCCTTTCCAGCGTCTCGACCGGCTGGTTCGAGTGGCACAACGAGTTCGACGCCAGCCATGCGGCCATGATCAGCAGCTTCTCGCCCCACATCCCCCGCGAATGCCTGGAATCCCCGGAGAAGTTCGGGAAAGACAAGCCCTACGCCGAAACCGTGGGCATGGCTATCCCCCCGCAGGGAGACACCGGCCTGAGCAGCCTCCAGCCGATTACCAACCCCATCGGCTTCGACCCCACCCTGAGCCGGGAGCAGTTGGAGGCCGCCTTCGAGTGGTGCAAGTCCTGGTTCTACGGCGATATCTTCCTGAATATGATGCGGGACGCGGCGGTGCAGGCTCGCATTAAAGGCCAGAAAAGCACGGTCTATGTGGCCCTCCTGACCCTCCCCTACGCGCCCCAGGGCGGCCTGAAGGCCCTGCTGGAGGAACCGCTGGAAAAGGTCTTCCCCAGGGACTATCTGAAAGTCTACAGAACGCTCAGGACGACCCACGCGCCGCCCCTGCCGCGCGAATTCGGCCTGAAGGAGCCGCCTGTCAATGAATTTATCCGGGCCGTCAAGGCGATGTATTCGGAGGCCGTCACCGGCAATACCGACCTGAAGGCCCTGGTCGCCAGGACCGCCCTCCTGGTGAACACCCAGCTCCTGAATTTCGGCGGCGGCCCGGAGGACAGGGACCGGATGCGCCGCTATATCGCGGCCCGCACGGATTTCTATCGCCGCCACTATCCGCGCTACTATCGCTCGGAATGGCAGCCCAAGCTGGAAAGGTATTACAGGGTTCCCTAAGATGCCCTCCTCCGGCCACAGGTCGTCCTATCACCAACTGGCGGCATGGCTCTTTACCCTGCCGGGCATCCTCTTCCAGTTCTTTTTCGGCTGGTTTCCGGTGGTGTTCGCCTTTATGGTGGGCTTTCAGGAATACTTTTTCGTCAAGCCCCCCCGTTATGTCGGCCTGGCGAATTTCCGAGAGGTGGCCGCCGACCCACTCACGACCACGGCCTTTTTTAACACCTTCCTCTACGCCTTTCTATCCATCAGCCTGACCTTCGTGATGCCGATCTTCGTCTCCATCCTTTTGATGGAGATGTCCCGCCGGACGATCCGATGGATGATGATTCTCTGGTTCATCCCTGTGGCCTCCACCGCCGGGATCGCCATCTGGAAGTATATGTATAATCCGCGCCTGGGCCTCCTGAACGGCATCCTCTCCGCCCTTCATCTGCCCACCCTCAAGTGGCTCGACGACCCCGGACTTGCCATGATCTCCCTCATCCTGCCGGGCATCATCCTCTTCGGGCCGGGGCTGATGTACATCGCCGCCCTGCAGGGCGTGCCGGAGGAGCTTTACGAAGCGGCGGAGATGGAAGGGGCCGGCTTCTTCAGGAAGATCTGGCACATCACCCTGCCGCGCCTGCGGCCCATCATCGCCATGATGCTCATTTTCAGCGTCATCGGCTCCATGCAGGTTTTCGAGATGCCCTTCATCATGACCGGAGGCGGCCCCGGCTATGCCACCACCATGGTCGTCATGCATGTCTACAACATGGCGTTCAACGCCTATAACCTGGGCAAAGCCACCGCCCTGGCTATCGTCCTCTTTTTCGTCATCATGACCCTGATCGCTCTCCAGAGAAAATACTTCCGCGAAAATCTGGATGAGTAGCCGAGGAGGAAGTCATGCCTCTCATTCCCGAAGTGGGCCGGCGAAGACCGAAAGCGAGATTTATGCTCCTGGGCATAGCCGCCTTCCTCTGGCTGGGAGTGGCCCTTCACCTCTTCCCGGTCGCCTGGATGGTGTCGGCCTCCCTGAAGCCGACCACCGAGATCTTCAACCAGCCGTTCCGCCTCTGGCCCGAGAACCCCACCTTTGCCTCCTACCGGCTCCTCTTTATGGCGATCTCCGCCACCGGCCTTAACCTGAATGTGGACGTTTTTCGCTACCCCTTGCTGGTCTACCTGAAAAACAGCCTCCTCCTGGCCTCTCTCACCGTCTTCTTGCAGGTCCCGGTGACCGCCATGGCCGCCTACGCCGTCTCCAAGCTGCACCGGCCCGGCACGGCACGATGGCTTTTTTACTTCTTCATCGGGACCCTCATGATCCCCGGCCAGATCGCCATCGTGCCCCGGTTCCTCCTCCTCTCCCACTTTCCCTGGCCCACACGGGATATTCCGGCCATCCCCCTGACCGATATCGCCTTCCCCACGATTTCCTTCATCGGAACCTATTGGGGCGTGGTGCTGCCTGCGGCCTTCAGCGCCTTCAACTTCCTTCTCTTCAAGGGCTTCTTCGATACCCTTCCCTCCGACCTGATCGATGCCGCCCGCATCGATGGGGCCTCCGAATTGACCGCCTTGAGGATGATCATGCTTCCCCTAGCCCGCCCGGTGGTGGCGGTCACCACCTATTTCGCCTTCACGGGCGCATGGAACGATTTTTTAGGCCCCTGGATCATCCTCATGAGCGAGCAGGGTAAATGGCCCCTCTCCGTCGTCCTCTACAAGCTCCAGTATTTCCTCACCTCCTGGCAGCCCACTCAGGGCAGCATGGATCCGGGCATCCAGCAGCTTTTGGCCTCCGGAGTCGGGTACAACGCCCTGATGGCCCTGTCCGTGGTAGAGTCGATTCCCATGTTCATCGCCTTCCTGGTCTTCCGGGAGCAGTTGATGCGGGGTATCCAGATCCACGGCCTGAAGGGGTGAGGTGGCCCGGTTCGCCGCTCCGGGCCATTTTTTTCATCATCCCGCAACCCTTTTGTAACGGTCCCGTTATCTTATAGTATTCGATGCGAAAGAAGGGATCGAATCATGCGCGGCCATGAGGAAAAGATTCTGGTGAGTCTGCTGCTCCTTACGCCTGTGATGCTGGCCCTGAGCGCGGCCAGCCTGTACCGTATGCTGAACGATCCGCTCGCTTTCTCATTGCCTCCTGTCAACATGCCGAAGCCAAACGCCTATAATGGCTACAAGACCGCAAGGCCAATGCTCGCTGCCAACGGGGGAACGCCCCTGTCTTAG
>JADLDR010000175.1 GCA_020846535.1 Armatimonadota bacterium
CCCCGCCCCGGCGGGACAGGCAGCCTGATCGGGATACCTATGGGGCGGCGTCAAACCCGCCCCCGCCGATCACATCGGCCCCTCCCCGAAATGCGCTCGCCACCACTCGCCGTAGTCCGTCTCCGCATCCTCGGAACGGCCCTCCGTTTGCCAGCTTTCAGGATTTGAGAGCAATAGGTGGTAGGCCCGGTTGATTGCCACCATTTTTTCGTGGCATTCGGCGATGGCCTCTTCCGGGCAGCGATCAGGATGATATTGCAGGGCCAGGGAGCGATAGGCGGTTTTCAAATCCTGAAGGGTCGCCGATCCGGGCAGGCCCATCACCTTCAGAGATCGCTCGATCTGATCCGGGGGAATTCTGGATGAGGGCATCCCCTAGCCCTGGGCCTGCGGATAGTGGAAGATTGGCTCCACCCCTTCGGCTTTGGCCTGGAGAATTCTTGTCTCCTCCGCCGTAATCGGCTTGAAACGCTGGGCTATGGCGACAGCCTTTTCGAACAGCCGGGCGTCTCCGGGAGGGACGGCTGCAGTAATGGGCTGGGACAGGGTAAACCGGAGGGCGAGAGCCACATCCGCATCCTCGGAGACAGGCTGATACCAGCACTTGGGATAGTCCTGCTTGGCCCCTTTCGGCCAGTGGGTGCGGGCCATCGCCTTCAGGGCCAGACAGCCCATGCCCTTCTCGCGGGCCGCCTTCAGCACCTGCGGGCCGAAATCACCCTGGAAGAAGCAGACGTAGTTGAAGGGAAAGAGGATGGTGTCGAATTTGAACTCGTTCATCGCCTTCAGCGCCGCTTCCACCGAATGGGCCGAAAAGCCGATATAGCGCACTTGCCCCCGCTTGCGGGCCTCCGTAACAGCTTCGATAGCCCCGCCCGGCCCCAGCGCCTTTTCCACATCCTCTAGGGTCGTGATCGCGTGAAGCTGATAGAGATCGACATGATCGGTCTTCAGCCGTTCCAGCGATTGAGCCAGCTCCTGGGCCGCCCCTTCCTTGTCCCGCTTGACCGTCTTACAGGCCAGAAAGACCTTGTCCCGGTAGGGCTTCAGGGCAGGCCCCAGGCGCTCCTCGGCATTGCCGTAGGTAGGGGCCACATCGAAGTAGTTCACGCCCTTCTGCACGGCCTCGCGCACCAGCCGGTCGGCCTCCGGCTGTTCCACTCCGCTCACCACGATCCCGCCGAACCCGATGATGGAAAGCCGCTCCCCGGCCTTGCCGAGTTTGCGCCTGGGCAGCCCTTTGGCGGACTCCGCCTCCGGCACGGTCAGAGCCGCCGCCAGCCCTGCCGCCGCTGCCGTCTTGATGAATTCTCGTCTGTCCACGGACGCCTCCTTACAGGAATCTGCCGACATTTTCTTTGGATAGGATTGCTTTATATTTTCACGAGCCGCCGGGAAATTTCCTCTCATGCACAAACATTCTCCACTGGCTTGCTTTGTCCTTTTGTAATATAATGAGCCTGCGGAGGCGAAGGAAGCGCAATGCGAAGAGGGTCATGGGGAAGAGACGGAATAGAGGCTCTGGCAGTGACGGCGGCGTCCACCGCGATCTTTGCCCTGCTGCGCCCTTTCGTGGGGGAGAGCGTGGCGGCGATACTCTACATGCTGGCCGTGGTGGTCAGCGCCACGCGCTCCGGGCTGAGGGCCGCCGCGCTGACCTCCATTTTGAGCTTTATTTGCTGGAACTTTTTCTTCGTTCCCCCGGCCGGCGCTTTTTTTCATCGAAGAGAGAAAGCCGTTCATCATCCTCCTGATCTATCTGACGGTATCGTCGCCGACTCTGGCCTGCAAATCGACATGCAGGCGGGCAGGGCATTCCTGAAGAAGCGGAAAAACCTCCCGCGATATATCTGCCCTTATACGCGGCGGACAGGATGGCCGGCATCATGGACACAATTCCTGATGCCGAAGGTCTCCGGCTCACCCCGGCCCGTGAACGGCTGCTCAAGACGGCGGCCAACCATGCCACGGTGATGATCGAGCGGGACCGCTTGCTCCAGGCCGCCGGGGATGCCCAGGCGCAGTTGGAGGCGGAACGGCTCCGGAGTTCTCTGCGGTACTCCGTATCTCATGGTCTGAGAACCCTGCAGGCCTCCATCAAAGCGGCAGCGACCGGCCTGATGACCAACCAGGTCTCTCTGGATGAGGACGCAAGCCAGGAGCTTCATAAAACCATCGTGCATAATGCCGACCGGCTGAATAACCTGGTGGGGAACCTTCTGGATATGTCCGTCTGGAGGCCGGAGCGTGGCTTCCAGACCGTGAGGAAATACCCTTCTCCGAGATCGTGGCAACCGTTCTCCAGCGCCTCAGCGATGCCGAAGCCTCTTGCCTGTCCATCGTCTTGCCCGGCGATCTCCCGATGGCGCTGCTCGATGAGGTGCAGATCGAGCAGGTCTTGTGGAATCTGCTGGAGAATGCCTATAAATATACGCCCCCCGATTCCCCTGTCACCTTGCAGGCCGCCGCCCGCGAGGGATGCCTGAAAATCACTGGGCGACCGCGGGCCGGGTATCCCGCCCGGCGAAGAGGCACGCATTTTCGATAAATTCTACCGGCTGCCCGCACAGGCCAGCGGAGCGGCCCCGGGCAGCGGGATCGGCCTGTCCATCTGTAAAGGTATCATCGAAGCCCATGGCGGCAGGATATGGGCGGCCAACGCGACGGACGGCGGCGCAGTATTCACCTTCTCCCTGCCTCTCAGCCCGCAGGATAGAAGCGATAGGTAAATGATCGAGAATCCTGGTTGTGGATGGCGAGCCGGAGATCCGCCACAATCGGGCTGAGATCTCAGGGATATGAGATCTGCGTTGCCGCCAACGACAGGGACGCCCTGGAATCGGCGGCCTGGAGGTGTGCGAACGGCTGCGCCAGTGGTCCCAGGTGCCGATCATCGTGCTGTCTGTAAGGGATCGGGAAAAGGACAAAATCGCCGCCCTGGATGCCGGTGCGGATGATTACGTGACCAAACCGTTCGGTATGGAGGATCTGCTGGCCCGGATCCGGGCGGTTTACAGGTGGCAGTCCGGCGCTCCCCGGAGCGAACCGACCCGGCTCCAGCGCGAGGACTTGCTGCTCGTTCTCGCCGAACGCCGGGTTACCCTGCGGGGCGAAGAGATCAAATTGACCCCAAAAGAAGCTGATCACATTCGCCGTTCCCTGGATCCTTCAGTTCAGCGATATATGCGCCCTCAGCGAAGAGCGGAATCGCTCGCATATATCATCCTGAGGCGACCGCATATCCTCAGGGTAATCTGAACGGTCAATTACCGAAGTGATGTTTTGCGGCAGCAGGTACTGCGAAGGGTTGATTGTCGGGTGTTTTGATCAATTGTTCTATTCTGCTTTATCGGTCGGCAGGCTCGTGGGGTGTTGAAACAACCAAGATATCGATCATTCTCAATGCTCTCATCAGGCGGTTGATAACCGATCCATGGATTAGTTCTTGCCATCTGGAGCGTGTCGAATGACCGATAACAATCTGGGTAATATCGTTCTCCCTGCTGTAACGGATCAATTCATCAGCCACATTGCCCTTTAAGGTCACCACCGGCACATTCAAGCGTTGAGCCAGTTCGAGGTTGTCCTGGCAAATGGCTGCTTCGTTTTTGGAGAGGGATTGATTCATCACATAAACCGCTACGATATCGCCCTGGAGCCTCTGAGCAATCCGCCATCCTCTTCTGATCAGACGCAGAGAGGAGCGGTTGGGGCTGACGCAAACCATGATTTTATCGTGGACCGCCCAGGGTTTGTCAATACGGTGTTCGCGCCGGTAGTCGGCCAAATCTTCGTCCACCTCATGGGCGATTTCGCGGAGCGCGATTTCCCGGAGCGCATTGAGGTTCCCCTCCCGAAACCAATTTTGCAGAGCCTGACCGATCTTGTCCGATGGATAGATATCCCCCCGTTCGAGTCGATGGAGCAGGGCGCGAGGCGTGATGTCGACCATCTTATATTCATTGGCCTCCCGGATGATGCGGTCAGGGACAGTCTCCCGCACCCATACGCCGGTGATATCATGGATCACATCGTTCAGGCTTTCTAGGTGCTGAACGTTCATGGTAGAAAGGACGTTGATACCGGCATCGAGTAACAATTCCACATCCTGCCAGCGCTTCTCGCGTGTGCTGCCCGGCACATTGGTATGGGCCAACTCATCGACCAACGCCATCTCCGGGTGGCGTGTCAGGATCGCATCGACATCCATCTCTTCGAATGTCGCCCCCCGATATTCGATCACTTTACGCGGGATGATCTCCAGATCGCCGATCTGTCCCTCGGTTCCTTTCCGGCCATAAGTTTCAACAAATCCGATGACCACATCCTGGCCTCTCTGCTTGCGTCGGTTCGCTTCGCTCAGCATTTCGTAGGTTTTCCCCACTCCCGCCGCAAACCCGATGAATATCTTGTGCCGTCCCCGTCCGGACTTGGTCTCTTGCCTCATTACGCGAGCCAGGATCTCGTCAGGAGTCGGCCGCGGGGTGTTATCCCCACCTTTTTCCATACTCTATTATCCTTTGCCCGCGGAGAGGGCGGCACTCACCCATCGTTTTAGACCGGTTGTCATCTCGTTGACACGAATAACTCCTTCCGGCGGAGTGTCGGCATGCTGCCAGATATAATTGGCAACCACCTCTTCACAAAGCGCATGCCAGAAGCGGTCGCCTCCCGGCAGGTCTTCCTGGTCGGCGTACGCTCTCACTAACTCTATAACATAAACCGGCAGTATTACCTCGCATTGCCATGCCTTGCCGTCAGGTCCGCTCACACTGAATGAGTGTATAATATCGCCCTTCTCCGTATGGCTGGCATCGGACTGCGATAAAATATGATATCCGTTCACTGTCATCAAGCCGAAACTGATTCCTTCGGGAGCTATCCCCAGAGGCGACAGCTTGGGTCTGCCTTGCAGGGTCATTTCCACCGCGCCGCGAAGCGTATTCGCCGAGAAGGGCTTTCTCAGAAAATCGGTGGCACCCGCTTTCATGGCATCGACCGCCAGATCGATGGTGCCGAATGCCGTAATCATGATGACTTTGCTGTAGGGGTCACGGTCTCTCATTTCCTTCAACACAGCCAGTCCCTCCATACCGGGCATCCTCTGGTCGAGAAGCACCAGATCCCATCCGGAGCCATCCCCGAATTTCTCCAATCCTTCCGGCCCGTCCGCCGCCCTCTCCACGGTATGTCCCACATGTTGCAAAGCCAGCCGAATCATCATACGGATATTGTTTTCATCATCAATCACCAGTATGCGTCCCATTATTGACTCCTTTCCTGTCCCCCGGCGATAGGGAGGGTGACAGTTAAAACACTTCCCTGCCCTAACTTGCTATCGACAGAGATGGTTCCTCCATGCGCTTCTACAATCGTCTGAGCAATGGATAAACCCAGGCCCGCGCCACCTCGCGTTGCCCCTGGAACTTGCACGAATCGCTCGAAAATATGTGGCAGATAGTCTTCTGGTATACCAGTTCCCGTGTCATTGACGATAAAGAAGGTATTGTTGTTTTTTTGCATGAGTACTATACTCACCTGCCCCTCTATCGGAGTATGCCTGATCGCGTTATTCATGAGATTGACCAGCACGCGGGTCATTTGCGTCCGGTCGGCCTGGATGTCAGATAGATTGGCCGAAATCTCACTGTTCAGCCTGACCCCTTTGGCCTTTGCCTGGGAAGCCACCGTCTGAATGGCTGTCTCGATCAATTCTCTGGGCGGTAGTAGCTCTAGCCTGGGAGTCATGACCCCGGACTCCAGGCGGGTGATATCCAATAAGTCTCTCATCATCCGTTCCAGCCGAACGAGGTCATCGTGTTGCGCGGCAACAATTTCCTTTTGTTCCGGCGTCAATTCTCCGACCGCCCCTTCCTGCAATAGCTGGACTGAAAGCAGCAGGGATGTCACAGGCGTTCTCAGTTCATGAGAGGCGACGCTGATGAATTCGGTTTTGAGACGATCAAGGGTGTGAAGGTGGGTGATATCTTCCAGCACGGTGACGGTTCCGAGTAGAGAATCATCGTCATCATGCATGAGAGTCACTCTCATGCGAAAAGTGCGCCGGGCATCGCCGACCTGGAGGGTCACCATATCCGCCTCGTCTTCAGAGACCGATACCTGCTTCTGCCGGATCGCACGGTCTACTGCTTCAATGATAGGCTTCTCCCGAATCCCGCTCATGATAGGGATGCCTGTAATTTGACTCGATTCTCCGAAAATCCCCTCCCCTGCCTGGTTCATATAAACGATGAAGCCTTTGGCATCGGTTACGATCACCGGGTCAAAAAGATTAGCTAGAGCGGCATCGGACATTTGCTGAGCGCGATGCAGCCGTTGTTCTTCAATGAACCACGCTTCCTGTAACCTCTCGGCCATCCGGTTAAAGGATTCGGCCAACGCGCCGATTTCGTCGGCGCGCCGGATATCGATCCGCTGGTTCATCCGTCCGGCCCCGATTTCCTCCGCCTGGTATGCCAGCTTACCGAGGGGAACCAGGGCGTATCGGATCATGCGAGAGGCGAACCAGAAGGCCAGCAGGAATGCCCCGGCAGCCATACCGAGGCTGATCCAGGTTGCGCGCCGGGCTTCTCCCCTGGCCTTGGCATCCGCTCGCAAGATAGCCTGCTGGTTCAGGTTGAGAACGTCCTGAGCGCGTTGTTTCAAAGCCAGAAACGCAGGCTCCAGTCTCTCAAAATAGTATGTGCGAGCCTGATGGGTCGTCATCGGCGGGTCGTCGTAGAGAAGCTTTTCAACGGCCAGGCGAAATGCTGTGGATTTCCAGCCTATATCGTCCGCTATCGCCTGCTCGCCATGCTCTGTGATATTATTGGCCTCGATATGGTAGGCAGACTGGAAGCGAGGCCAGTGCGTTTGATATTGTTTTCGCGCTTTGGCGACCTGCCCCGCCAGGAAAAACGTAGCGGAGCTATCCATCCGCTCCAAAGCCTCTTTCATATCCTGGGCCGCAATGACGCTTTTATAATTATCCTGAAGAATCCGGTCAATGGAACGGCCCAGACGAAAGAAGTTGATGGACGCCACCCCCATGACCGCCAGCATCAACAGGATCAGGAGCAGATGGCTTACCAATAATTGGGTGCGTAAGTTGTTCATATTCACAGCCTGGATACAGGTTGTAGGCACACATACCGAATGTTGACAGGCTTTTGAGCTATGGTTTATTATAGCATTTTTTTAGAAATTGATATCCAACTGCGCTGTCAAGCTTGGCTCGTAACCGGAATCGTTATAGAAGTCCACCCCCAATATAACGCTGGTGTTCGGGCTAAAACTGTAGGCCGCTCCGACATTGAACGCGCCGAACGCGCTTTTCCCGCTCTGGTAATCCACACCGACCCACCATTTGGGATTGATCTGTCGGTCATAGCCCAGCAGCAGCATACTCCGGTCCGCCCGATTGCCTTTCGAGTCAACGAACAGGTGCCGCCTGCCGGTTCCCTGGGTCATTCCCAGATGCACCCTACCGCTGCCGGCAGGCAGACTTTTGCTGGCCAGCGCATAGACCATGTGATAGGCGGTTGTGTCCCGATCCGTTCCGACATTGTAAATACCTACCGCTAGGTTCGGCCTCCCTTCCCTTTCTCGAAGCAGGAGCGCTTTCGCGTTCAAAAAGAGCGGATCATCCGTGCCCGGGAAATAGTCGATACCGGCCTCTATATTGCCCGGCAGGCCCCATGTCAAGCCGATGTCCAGAGCGGGATTCGTCGCGAACGGAAATGCCTTGCCGTTTCGCAATCTCTTGAGGGTCGCGTAGTTATCGATCCCCAGGTGGGCTGTGCCTTGAGCCTGGATATCGGTCGAGGGGATCCAGATAAGCGTGGAGGGAGTCGCCCATATCATCGGGCTGACCCAAATGATCAGCCCGACAGACAACCAGAGCTTTTTCATGTCGAAATTCTCCTATACGTTACCCCATTTAAGGGATATGTGGTTTTCATTGGTTTGGATGCTATATGCATTGGCTAAGACTGATCGGCAGCCCCGGTCTTACCCGGCGCTGCCTCGTCCAGCGCCAGATTGAGCATCAATACATTCACCCGTGGTTCGCCCAGGATACCATATTGCCGCCCTTCGGTATACTGAGCCAGCAATTCCCTCACCGCGTGTTCCGAAAAGCCGCGTGTCCGGGCAACACGGCGAAGCTGAAACGCAGCGTTCGCCGGGCTGATATGCGGGTCAAGCCCGCTGGCGGAGCGTGTGACCGCATCGACCGGAACCTGTGCGCTGTCGGGCAGTCCGTTTTCCTTGCGGTAGGCTGCGAGAAGGTCTTTAATGCCGTTATAGTTGCCCGGATCATCCTTGCCGTCGGGCAGACTTTTGTGTACTCCGTTGATAAGTTTATCGCTTGATGGCCCCAAGTTCGTGCCGCCGGAGGTGCCGGCATCATATCCGCTGTCTGCCGCCGAGGGGCGCGGGTGGAAATAGCCCGGCGCGGTGAAGGTCTGACCGATTAGCTCCGAGCCGACCGTCCGCCCGTTGCGCACAATCAGGCTGCCGTTCGCCTGTTTCGGAAAAATTACCTGGGCGATGCCCGTTATCGCCAGGGGAAAGATCAGTCCGGTGAGCATCGTCAAAACCAGAACGCTCATGACCGCAGCGCGCAGTTGCTTGAACATTGTCTTCTCCTTTCGAGTGCAAATAAGCCTGGTCCTCCGGCTCCTTGTCTCATGGAGCCGGAGGCGGCTATCAGTTTATGCCAGGTGCAGCAAAACCAGGAGCCGGTCGATCAGCCAGATGCCAGGGAAGGGTAAGATCAGTCCCCCCACGCCGTAAATCAGCAGGTTTCGCCTCAGAATGGCCGACGCGCTCATCGGCTGATAAGGTACGCCACGCAGAGCCAGGGGGATCAGCGCGATAATGATCAGGGCATTGAAAATCACCGCCGCCAGCACTGCCGATTGGGGATTGGTCAGGCGCATGACATTCAGCGCACTCAGGGCCGGGTAAGTGGTCGCAAACATCGCCGGGATGATGGCGAAGTATTTGGCGACATCATTGGCGATGCTGAAGGTGGTCAGCGAGCCGCGAGTCATCAGCAGCTGCTTGCCGATTTCCACGATCTCGATGAGCTTGGTCGGGTTGCTGTCCAGGTCCACCATATTTCCGGCTTCTTTGGCGGCCTGGGTTCCGGTGTTCATCGCTACCCCGACATTTGCCTGGGCCAACGCCGGCGCATCGTTCGTGCCGTCTCCGGTCATCGCGACCAGCTTCCCGCCTGCCTGCTCCTCCCGAATCAATCGCATTTTGGCTTCAGGTGTCGCTTCGGCCAGAAAGTCATCCACCCCGGCTTCCTCGGCGATAGAAGCGGCGGTCAGGGGGTTGTCTCCGGTAATCATGACCGTCTTGATCCCCATCGCCCTGAGATGGTCGAACCGGTGGCGCATGCCCCCTTTGACGATATCCTTAAGATGGATAACACCCAGCGCTTTGTCGTTCAGGGCAACCACCAGGGGCGTGCCGCCCGCCGAGGCGATCCGGTTAATGATATCATCCAGTTCTGCGGGGATGTTGCCTTTCTGATCGGCGACAAAGCGTTTGATGGCATCGCCTGCGCCTTTGCGGATTTTCATGCCGTTTATATTGACGCCGCTCATGCGGGTTTGCGCTGTAAACGGAATGAATTCCGCTTCGCGTTCGGCCAGTTCGCGACCGCGCAGGCTGTATTTTTCCTTTGCCAGCACCACGATACTGCGGCCTTCGGGCGTCTCATCGGCCAGGGAGGAAAGCTGAGCGGCGTTTGCCAGCTCGCTGACCTCTATCCCGGGCAAGGGCAGGAATTCCGCCGCCTGCCGGTTGCCCAGAGTGATCGTTCCCGTTTTATCCAGCAGCAGTGTGTTGACATCGCCCGCTGCTTCGACCGCTTTGCCGGACATCGCTAAGACGTTATGCTGCATGACGCGATCCATCCCTGCGATCCCTATAGCCGAAAGCAATCCGCCGATAGTTGTCGGGATCAGGCAGACCAGCAAGGATACTAAAACAGTGATGCTCGGGGGCGTCCCCGTCCCGGCGGTCCGGACACTGTAGATGGCATACGGCAGTAAGGTCACCACCGCCAGCAGGAATACGATGGTCAGTCCCGACAGCAGAATGCTCAGGGCGATTTCATTGGGCGTCTTTTGCCTCTGCGCTCCCTCCACCAGAGCGATCATGCGGTCCAGAAAGGTTTCGCCGGGATTGGAGGTAATGCGGATAACGATTCGGTCGGAGAGAACGCGCGTACCGCCTGTCACCGCGCTGCGGTCCCCGCCGCTTTCGCGGATCACTGGTGCGCTTTCCCCTGTAATGGCGGACTCATCCACCGAAGCGATACCTTCAATCACCTCTCCATCGCCGGGAATCGTATCTCCCGCCTCGCAAACCGTAAGGTCACCCCGCATCAGGCTTGTGCCCGAAACTAGCTGTTCCTGCCTGCCGCTTACCATTTTCCGCGCCATGGTTTCCGTCCGGTTTTTGCGAAGCGCGTCGGCCTGAGCCTTGCCGCGTCCCTCGGCTATCGCTTCGGCGAAGTTGGCGAACAGCAAGGTAAACCAGAGCCACAGCGTTGTCTGGCCGACGAAAAGTGTGTCATCGGCCTGGGTGATCAATCCCTTGATGAAAAGGTAGGTGGTAACGGCACTGCCGACCTCGACAACGAACATGACCGGATTTTTGGCGACAATCCTCGGATCGAGCTTCCTGAAGGCGTCCGCCAGCGCCCGTTTGATGATAGGCGGATCGAACAGGGAGCGAGGCGCGTTTTTCGGTCGCTTATAGGCTTTCGGTTCTCCGGTCGGAAGAGTCGTGTCGGTTTTCATAGCGATAGCCATTTTGTTTCTCTCATCTCCTCTTACCACAATTTCCCGCTGTACAATTGGAAATGCTCGATGATAGGCCCAAGCGAAAGAGCAGGAAAGAAGGTAAGCGATCCCACAATGATAATGACACTCACCAACAGCGCTACAAATGTGCCAGAGTCGGTAGGGAATGTGCCGGAGGAAGGCGGCACGGATTTCTTCGCTGCCAGACTTCCGGCAATCGCCAGCAGGGGGATGATCATCAGAAAGCGCCCGATGAGCATCGCGAGGCCCAGGGTCAGATTATAGAACGGGGTGTTGGCCGTAATCCCGGCAAAAGCCGAGCCGTTGTTGCCGGTTCCCGATGTAAAAGCGTATAAAATCTCCGACAGCCCGTGTGGGCCTGTGTTGTTGACATTGTTATAGGTGGCTCCGTAGTAAGCGTCCGATGTGCCGACCCGGTTCCATCCGCTTTTTTCCGGAAGGTTCAGGTTCGCGCCCATCGCCGTAAAGCCCAGGATGCTGGCGGCCAGGACAAGGACAGCGAGCATCGCCATTTTCACCTCATACCGCTCGATTTTCTTACCGATATACTCCGGCGTGCGGCCCACCATCAGCCCCGCGATAAAAACGGCGAGGATCGCATACATCAGGATGCCGTAAAGCCCGCCACCGACGCCGCCGAAGATGACTTCGCCGGACATCATGTTTGCAAGCGGAACCATACCGCCGATAGGAGTAAAGCTGTCGTGCATGGCGTTTACCGCGCCGCACGAGGCGGCTGTGGTGACCGTCGCAAACAGCGCGGAATTGACGATGCCGAACCGGACTTCCTTGCCTTCCATATTGCCACCGGGATGATCTCCGGCAGCATGAGTGGCTGCGCCCAGCCAGGCGACCTGGGGATTGCCTGCCTGCTCCTGATAATAGGCGGTCGTCACGCCCGCAAAAAACAAAAAGCTCATCGCGGCAAAGAGCGCCCACCCTTGCCTGCTATTGCCGACCAGCTTGCCGAATGTATATGTCAGGGCCGCCGGGATCATGAAAATGGCGAACATCTGAACCAGGTTGGTCAGGGGCGTGGGGTTTTCATAAGGATGAGCGGAATTGGCATTGAGAATTCCGCCTCCGTTGGTCCCCAGTTCCTTGATAATCTCCTGAGAGGCCACTGCCCCTTGAGCGATGGATTGCTTGCCTCCCTCCAGCGTTGTCACCGAAGTGTATGGCGCGAAGTTCTGAGGCACGCCTTGCCAGACCAGCACCAGAGCGCCTGCAATGCAGATCGGAAACATCACATAGAGGGTCGTACGCGTGATATCCACCCAGAAGTTACCGATGCCGGATGCCGATCTGCGGGCAATTCCCCGTGTCAAAGCGATGGCGATGGCGATACCCGTCGCAGCAGACATCCAGTTGTGGATCGCCAGGGACACCATATTGGAAAAGTAACTGATGGTGATCTCCGGCACATAGCTCTGCCAGTTGGTGTTGGTGGTAAAAGACACTGCTGTGTTGAAGGCCAGATCGGGCGTCATCTCTTTCACGCCGTAATGCTGTGGGTTCAGGGGCAGATACTGCTGAAGCCGCAGCAAAATATAAGTGAGTAATAACCCCGCCAGGCTGAACATCAGCATCGCGAGCGTATAGGCTGTCCAGTGCATATCCTGTTTTTCGTCCACACCGAAGAGGCGATAGCACCCTCTCTCGATAGGGCGCAATATCGGGGTCAGCCAGGTATTTTCGTCGTTGAACACCCGGGCCATATAGGCTCCCAGAGGCTTGGTAACGAGCAGAACAAGCCCGAAGAACAGCAGGATTTGAAGAACTCCGTTGCCCGTCATGTTCCCTCCTAGAATCGCTCCGGCTTCAGAAGCGCGTAGAGCAGATACACCAGCAGAAAGGCTGCGACCAGCCCGCTCCAAAGATAGTCGAACATTTCATACCTCCTCAAAGTCTGTCGCAGCCACGCACATAGAGCGCGCTGGCCGCGAAAAACAACACTGCGATAGCAACGTACAGCAGGTCTTGCATATCCCTATCCTCCTTATCCCAGACAAACAAAAAGGCCAGAAGCATACCCATGCAGATCGGGACGGATACCCGCCCGGATGTGCATGAGAGCCTCTGGCCTCCTCTGCGACCGGCCTCAGCCTTTGAGCTGCTGCCTTTCGTCACGGCAACCGGATTCTCGGTTGGCCCACCTATATATGAGCATTATTCAATTGTCATTCACTGAAACGTCGAAAATGCGATTTAAGTTCCCGGTTTTGGTGCCAAACCGCTCAGACGGTCGAGTTCCAAGCGTAGAAGCCTTTTTTCCAGATCGGTTTCCAGCACATACACCTCTATTTGCTCCCCTGCCTGGGCATCGACGTCATAATAACTGCGGGTGACCTTACAGCGGATAATGCCGGCGATTATCTCTTCAATTTCCGCGCTATGGATGCTGCGCAGTTCATGACGGGCACTCTTGATTAACTGCCTGCCTTCCTCTGTGGACGACAAGTGCGTTTCGGCAGGGGTAAAAATGCCTGTTGATCGGACAACGATCAGATCGCCCGTCAGATGTGTTTTGACCTCTGACGGGCCCCGCCCCTGCTGCTCTCGCTGAAAGCGCACAATGGCAGCGGAGATATCCGCCTCGATAGTGCCTTTTGTCACCCGAGTCACGATACGCCTGCCCGTATGAGAATCCTCACACATCAAATTTACCACATCCATTGTTATTTGTCAATAGAATCCCCGGTTCCGGCAGAGCAGGAATCAAGGCGCTCCTGTTGAAGTAAGGGATGTAATGAATCTTCAGGAGGCCCCATGGACACGCCCTGGCACGAGCAGGATGATTTCTGGCAGACCTTTTATCCGACCATGTTTGCCGAAGGCCACTGGCAGACCGCCACTGGCGATATCGACAACTTCCTGGCGCTCACCGGCGCGGAGCCGGGGACTGTGGCGATGGACCTCGCCTGCGGCCCGGGAAGGCACGCACTGGAGATGGCCCGGCGCGGCTTCCGGGTCACCGGCGTGGACAGGACGGCCTCCTACCTGGAAAATGCCCGCCAGCAGGCCCTTCAGGAAAACCTCTCTTAGAGCCTGTGGAAGCCGATATGCGCTCTTTCCTGCGTCCTGCTGCCTGCCGCCTGGTGATGGTGGCGCGAAAGGGAAGTAAAGAGACGCAAGGAGTTTGAATGGCCCGGAATTGTTCCTGGAATTTCGATCACTATGACTGGGTGGACGCTTACGACGAGCGCATGGAGAATGTCGCCCGCCTATGCTATCGGGAAACATTGCGCTTCCTGCCCGAATACGCCGCCGTGAAGCCGGGCGGGCTTGTGCTGGATATCGGGACCGGCACGGGCAACGGGGCCGTGCCCTTTCTGGAGCGCGGTGTTCGCGTCTTCGGCCTGGACCCTTCTTCCCGTATGCTCCGACAGGCGGAGAGCAAGGTGCGCCGGTGGGCGGGCCGCTTCTCCATTCTGAAGGCCGACTCTCCCTTCCTGGAGATCCCCTTTCCGGACAGCACCTTCGATGCCGTCATTTCCGCCTATGCGGTTCACCACCTGGACGACCCGGACAAGCACAGGGCCGTCCGCGAAATGAAGCGCGTCCTGAAAGCAGGCGGCAGGATCGTGATCGCGGACACGATGTTCCGGGATGAAGGCCACAAACAGGGATCCCTGGCCGCCTATCCAGACCTGGAGGAAGAATACCAGCCCCTCCTCGCCACCTTTCCAGCCATGTTCGAGGCCGAAGAGCTGCCTATCATGCTCCACCAGGTCGGCGATCTGGTCTGGATCCTGGTCGCACGGGAGGACGCATGATGGCAAGCATCCGCGCCGTCCTCTTCGATGCCTACGGAACCCTGGTGCGCCTGGACAGTCCCTTCGAGCGGATGCAGGCCGCCCTGGCGCGCCGCGGAATTTTCCTCCCCCTCGAATCGGTCTCCCAGGCGCTCCAGGCCGAAATGCGCTATTACCGGAAGCAAAATATCCGCGCCGCCGATCCCGCCTCCCTGGACGCCCTCCGCCTGGAATGCGCCCGCATTCTCCTGGACGCCTCCCGGGATGCGGGAATCCCTCTTCCCTTATCCCCTCCCGAAACGGTCGAGTGCATCCTGGAGAGCTTCGCCTTCGTCCTTTACCCCGATGCGCCGGAAGCCCTGGACGGGCTGCAAGCCTGCGGCCTGAGGCTGGGCGTGATCGGCAACTGGGACTACCGACTGCCCGGCGTCCTTGAGGAACTCGGCATCGCTCGCTTTTTCGAGGTCATCCTGCCCTCCGCCGCCGCAGGGGCCGCCAAACCGGACCGCCGCATCTTCGAGATAGCCCTGCTCTCGCTGGATGTCCTGCCCGCGCATGCTCTGTTTATCGGGGATTCTCCGGAAAACGACTATGAGGGCGCTCGGGCCGCCGGGATGGCCTCTCTGCTGTTGGTTCGGGAAGGCGCTCCGCCGGAGGGCGTGTCGGCGATACGCTCGTTGGATGAGATCGCCCGATTCCTGTGATTCCAGAAGGAACTCCGCCGCCCGCCCCGAATCAAGGTCCAAACAGAGATCGAAGGGAGCTGTCAATCATGAAGATCGGTGTGCTTACCGCGATGTGGAGCGATATTCCGTTCGAAGCCGCGCTGGACAGGGCGCAGAGCCTGGGGCTGGAGGCCGTAGAGCTGGGAACCGGCAATTACGCCCCCACCAGCCACTGCAACCCGTCTGTATTGCTGGAGGACGAAGGGGCGCGTAAACGCTTTCAGAAGGCGCTGGAGAGCCGCAACCTCATCGTCAGCGCGCTCTCCTGCCACGGGAACCCCCTCCATCCCAACAAGGAATACGCACGCGCCTGCCACGAGACCCATCGCAAAACGGTGCTTCTGGCGGAAATGCTGGGCATCGAGGCGGTTTGCAACTTTTCCGGCTGCCCGGGCGATTCGCCGCGGGCCAAGTATCCCAACTGGGTCACCTGCGCCTGGCCGCCCGATTACCCGCAAATCCTCGAATGGCAATGGAAAAGAAAGGTCATCCCTTACTGGAAAGCAGAATCCAAATTCGCCCGACAGCACCGTGTCCATATCGCCTTCGAGATGCACCCCGGCTTCGTGGTCTACAACCCGGAAACCCTCCTCAAACTCCGCAAGCACTGCGGGGACAATCTGGGGGCCAATTTCGATCCCTCCCACCTTTTCTGGCAGGGCATCGACGCGGTGGCCGCCATCCGCGCCTTGGAAGGCTGCATCTACCACGTCCACGCCAAAGACACCCGCGTCGACCCGATGAATATGGCTTTGAACGGTGTTCTGGACACCAAAAATTACACCGATGAAATTCACCGGAGCTGGATTTTCCGCAGCGTAGGCTACGGGCACGACGCGGGCGTCTGGAAGGATATCGTCTCCGCCTTTCGCATGGTGGGCTACGATCACGTCCTATCCATCGAGCATGAGGATAGCCTGATGTCCGGCGGCGAGGGCCTCCAGAAAGCCGTCGAGATGCTCCGCTCGGTCGTGATCCGGGAGCAACCGGGAGAGGCATACTGGGCCTGAATTGCATTTCATCAGGAATTATGATATACTAAAGTTGAATAAGAAAGGGAGTGTGAGTCAAACGAAAGTCTATATCAACGGGCAGTCTATCCCCAAAGAGGAAGCATCGCTATCCATTTACGACCACGGTTTCCTGTACGGAGACGGGGTCTTCGAGGGCATCCGCGCCTATAACGGCAAGGTCTTCAAGCTGGATGAGCACCTGGACCGCCTCTACGGCTCCGCCCATGCCATTATGATCGAAATGCCGATCCCCAAGCCGGAGCTGAGAAGCGCCATCCTCGGCCTTCTGCGCGATAACGGGCTTCAGAGCGCCTATATCCGCGTCTCCGTCTCCCGCGGCGTCGGCCTGGGGCTGGACCCGAAAAACATTCACAACCCGACGGTCATCGTCATGACCGATTCGCTGTCCCTGTATCCGCAGTCGATGTATACCGACGGCCTGATCGTTTCCACGGTCCCCACCCGCATCCCGCCGCCCCATGTGATCGATCCCCGGATCAAATCGCTCGGCAAGTACCTGAACAATATCCAGGCCAAGCTGGAGGCCAACCGTGTCGGGGCGGGCGAGGGGTTGATGCTGACCGTAGACGGCTACGTGGCCGAAGCGACCGGGGACAATATCTTCCTCATCCGCGGCGATAAGCTGATCACTCCCCCGCCCTATATCGGCATCCTCATGGGCATCACCCGCAACACCGTGATCGACCTGGCCCGGCGGGCCGGAATCGAGGTGGTGGAATCGGTTTTCACCCTTTACGATGTCTATACCGCCGACGAGTGCTTCCTGACCGGCACCGCAGCCGAGGTGATCCCGGTGGCTGAGGTGGACGGGCGGAAGATCGGGGACGGCAAGCCCGGAACGATCACACGGCAACTCATGGCCGACTTCCGCAAGGAAACCGAAACCGTAGGAGTCGCGTATTAAATAATGGCCCAGCCGCAGATAAACGCAGATGAACGCCGATCCAGAGATTGTCTGTGTTTGTCGGCGTTTATTTGCGTTTTATAAGGATACCGATTGTCACCATGCGCTACTGCGAGCGATGCCGGGAGGCGGAGGCGGTTATCGCCCTCTCCCGCCCCGGCGGAAGCGGCCCGGAAGAACGGCTCTGCCTTCCCTGCGCCCAGGCCCGGCTTGCCGACGCCTGGGGCTGGACGGGGGATTTCTCCCCGGCGCGGCTCCTACTGGGCATGCGCCGGTCGCTCCGGGGCCGTGAGCCGGCGGCTCGATGGGACGAGGCGTTCTGCCCGCGCTGCGGAACCGCCCTAGCCGATTACAAGGACACCGGGATGCTCGGGTGCGCGGACTGCTACGAGTCGTTCGCGCATTTTCTGGAAGAGGTGGTCCGGGAGTTACATGGAGCCGCATACCACCGGGGAGACATGGCCCCGGACAGATGAACCGTGGGGCCGGTGGGAGGGCGCTTCCGCCCTCTGGACAGGCGGGCAGGGCGAATCCTGCGATATCGTTCTATCCACCCGCGCCCGGCTCGCCCGGAACCTGAGCGACGTCCCCTTTCCCGGAAGGGCGGCGGCAAGCGAGCTGGCCCGAGTGCAGCAGGCCGCCCTGGACTTGGCCTCCGACCAGAACGGCGGTCCCTTATGCGCCCTGCCGGTCGGGACGCTCTCCGGTCGAGAGCGCGAGCGGCTGGTGGCCCAGCGGCTCATCAGTCCCGGTTTCGCTCAGGCCGCGCCCTTCCGGTGCCTCCTGCTTGACAGCGAGCGGGCTGTCAGCGTCATGGTGAATGAAGAAGACCATTTTCGCATCCAATGCCTTCTGCCCGGCTGGCAGCCGGAGACGGCCTGGGAACGGGCGGCGGGTATGGCCGCCCGTCTGGATCGCCGGGAAAAGACAGCCTTCAACCGGAGGTTCGGCTATCTGACCGCATCGCCGGGGAATATGGGAACCGGGCTTCGCCTCTCCGCCATGGCCCACCTGCCCGCCCTTTCCCAGTGCGGCAGGATGGAGCCTCTGGCTGAGTCCGCCCTTGAGATCGGGGTCGCGATCCGCGGCCTTTTCGGGGAGGGAACCCGCCCTTTGGGAGACCTCTTCCAGGTCTCCAACGCCCTGAGCCTGGGAATCACGGAGTCGGAAATCCTGGGACGGGTCCGGAGCGTGGTCTCCAAAGTGATCGACCAGGAGCGGCAGGCCCGGAGAGCCGTTCTCTACCGATGGGAGGAGCCGCTCCGGGAGGCGGTAGGCTGTTCGCTAGAATCCCTCCCCGGCCTGCTCCGGCAGGAAGGCCCCGCCGTATGGGAGGCGATGTCCCTAGCAAGACTGGGGATCGCCTTGGGGATGGCGGGCGGAATCGACTACCGGCAGTGGAATTTATGGCTTGTCGAAATAAAAGCCCGCTTGAGCGATATAGAAACTGGTTTTTTTACCGATAATTCGATTACAATATAGGTAGAGGAACGCGGGGAGGATTTCCCCGACCGGGCGAAAGAAAATCGCCCCTGAACGCAAAACGTTTGTCTTGATTGAGATAGAGTCGAGAAGGAGGTTCGCGAATGTGGCAGCGGTTTACGGAACGGGCGAGACGTGTCGTATTCTTCGCGCAGGAAGAAGCCGCCCGTCTCGGTGAGAATTATGTGAGTACCGAGCATCTCCTGCTCGGTTTGGTGCGGGAGAACGATTCCGTCGCTGCCCGGATCTTGGATCGCATGGGGGTGAGCCTGCACAAGATTCGGCAGGAGGTGGAACGGCATATCACGCGCGGCGATGGGCGGCTGGGACAGGATATGCAGTTGACGCCCCGCGCCAAGCGGGTCATCGACCTGGCTTACGATGAGGCGCGGCAGCTCAACAACAACTATATCGGAACCGAACACCTCCTTCTCGGATTGATCCGCGAGGGGGACGGGGTGGCCGGCAGAGTTCTAACCAAGCTGGGGGTGGACCTGGAGCGCACCCGCCGTGAGGTGATGAGCCTTCAGGACGGAGACACCGCCACCGCCGCTCCCAAGACCCGTTCCCGCACGCCGACCCTGGATGAGTTCGGTCGCGACCTGACCGAGCTGGCCCGGAGCGATAAAGTCGATCCCTGCATAGGCCGTCGGAAGGAAATCGAGCGGGTAATCCAGATCCTCAGCCGCCGCACCAAATGCAACCCCGTCCTGATCGGGGAGCCGGGGGTGGGCAAGACGGCAATAGCCGAAGGTCTGGCGCAGAGGATCGTCAAAAACGATATCCCCGAATTATTGAAAGATAAGCGCATCGTCGCCCTGGATCTGGCCGGCCTGGTGGCCGGGACCAAATACCGGGGCGAATTCGAGGAGCGCATGAAGCGCGTGATGGACGAGGTGCGCCGCGCCCAGGGCGAAGTCATCCTCTTTGTGGACGAGCTTCATACTTTGGTCGGCGCGGGGGCCGCGGAGGGCGCTATCGATGCCTCCAATATCCTGAAGCCCGCCCTCGCCCGCGGCGAGATCCAGTGTATCGGCGCAACGACCATGGACGAATACCGCAAATACATCGAACGGGACGCCGCCCTGGAGCGCCGCTTCCAGCCGGTGCAGGTCAAAGAACCCACCTCCGAGGAAGCTGTCGCCATCCTCAAAGGACTGCGCCACCGCTACGAACAGCACCACCATGTTCGCATCACGGACGACGCCCTGGAGAGCGCGGTCAACCTCTCCGACCGCTATATCAGCGACCGCTACCTTCCCGACAAGGCCATCGACCTGGTGGATGAGGCGGCCTCCCGCGTTCGCCTGCAACTGACCCTCCCGCCCGAAGAACTCCGTTCGGCCCGTATGGAACTGGAAGAGGCTACCCGCGAGCTGGCCTCCATCCCCAGCGGCTACCGGGTGGACCGGGGCCGGGAGCTGGAGTTCAACGAACGGGAGCTAAAAAACCGTATCTACCAGTTGGAGCAGGAATGGAATGCCCGCAAGGAGGAAACCGAGGCGGTCGTCACCGATGAGGAGATCGCCTATATCGTCTATAGCTGGACGGGGATCCCTGTCACCCGCCTGGTCGAATCGGAGACGGCCAAGCTCCTCAATATGGAGGAGGAACTCCACAAACGCATCATCGGCCAGGAAGAGGCCATCATCACGGTTTCCAAGGCTGTCCGCAGGGCGCGCTCCGGCCTGAAAGACCCGAAGCGCCCGATGGGCTCCTTCATCTTCCTGGGACCGACCGGCGTGGGGAAAACCGAACTGGCCCGTGCCCTGGCCCAATTCCTCTTCGACAACGAGGAAGCCCTCATCCGCATCGATATGTCCGAATATATGGAGCGGTTCGCCGTCTCCCGGCTCCTGGGAGCGCCGCCCGGCTATGTCGGCTACGAAGAGGGCGGCCAGTTGACGGAAGCTGTACGCAGGCAGCCCTACAGCGTCATCCTCCTCGATGAAATCGAGAAGGCCCACCCGGAGGTGTTCAACATTCTCCTCCAGGTGATGGAGGACGGGCGGCTGACCGACGCGCAGGGCCGCGTGGTGGATTTCAAGAACACCGTGATCATCATGACCAGCAACATCGGGGCGCACCTCATCACCCGCGAATCGACGGTCGGCTTCCGCAGCGCGCAGGCCGTGGACGAGGACGCCCGGGCCTACGACTCCATGAAGCACCGCATCCTGGATGAGATGAAGCGCACCTTCCGCCCCGAATTCCTGAACAGGGTGGATGATGTGATCGTCTTCCACGCCCTGACGTCCGATCAGATCGTTCAGATCGTGGAACTGATGCTCAGCCGGGTGAATATCCAGTTGCAAAGCCAGGGGATGAGCCTGGTGGTCAGCGATACCGTCAAGCGGTTCCTCGCCAAAGAGGGCTTCGATCCCTCCTACGGAGCCCGGCCCCTCCGCCGCGCCGTCCAGAGGATGATCGAGGATACGCTCTCCGAAGAAATCCTCCTGGGCAAATATTCCAGCGGCGATACCATCCATGTCGACATGGAAAACGAGCAGATCGCCTTCAAACGCCACGAACTCGTTCCGGCAGGCGTCGCCTGAAGCGAACCTGCCGCCATATCGCAAAGGGCAGCCCCTAACAAGGGGCTGCCCTTTCTCGTTATGAATCTCGTTCTGGCAGCCTGCGAAAGATTCCAGGAACGAAAGAAGGAATAGCTACGCCCAACCGCCAATGTTAGGAAGCGCAGCGGTAGAATTCACAAACAAGGGAAGGAGGTCGATGAGCGGCTAATATATGTAGGACTTTCGCTTGGCCCTCAAACGGGGCGAGTGCAGGAGCAGACCTGCGTGTCTGCCCTGTGTCCGTCTTGCAAGACAGGGCGAATACATAGGTTCGTCCTACCTACGGCAAAAATGGTTTTCTAAGGAGGAAATACGATGATGAGACGCACACGAGGGTTTACCCTCATAGAACTGCTTGTAGTTATTGCGATCATCGCGATCCTGGCAGCGATTCTCTTTCCGGTCTTCGCGCAGGCCCGCGAGAAAGCCCGCACTATCTCCTGTCTTTCCAACATGAAGCAGGTGGGAAATGCCATGATGATGTATGTCCAGGACTATGACGAAAAGTACCCCAGCCGATGGTTCTGCTGCGGCTGGAGCGCTTCCTGGTATAAAAATCCTTTGCCATGGCCCTGGGTGCTGGAACCATACATCAAAAACTACAATGTCTATCTCTGCCCTTCCGAGGGGGGCCATGACTGGTACGGTAACGGTGGCTGCTGTCCACAGATGAGCCCGGATGATCTCAAGCTCAAAACCAAGATCAGCTACGGGATGAACGACCGCATGAATTTCAATGTCTCCCTGGCCCAGGTCACCAAGCCTGCGGAAAAATACCTTTTCTGCGAAACGAGTTCCAGCCAGCCGCGATCCTTTTGCGTCGACCCCTGGGCAGGCTGCGGCGCTCTGGAAGGGTGCCCCGGCGCGGAATGGGGCCAGCTACCCTCCCGGCATCAAGGGGGAACCAATGTCGTTTTCTGCGACGGCCATGCCAAATGGCTAAACCGCTCCAAATTCCTGGAATCGGAGGCTCCCTGGAAGCCCTCTGTCGAATAAGCATCGAACGCTGCGGGGGCATAACCCGCCCCCGCAGCCGATAAGGAGATCGGAATCCGATGCGTCTATGGCCCTTTGCGCTATTGGAAGTGTCGCTGTTGGCATCATCCTTTTCTGCCGCCGAATCCCTCTATGTAGAGATGACCCTGTCGCCTGCGGCGGCGGGCCGTCAGCTTGTGCGGGTTTCGATCCCGCTGCCTCCGGGAATGCTCGACCGGGAAGCCTCGCTATCTGCTTCGGACGGCATGCGGGAATTTCCTGCCGCTGTCAGGCCCTTGACCCGTCACGCGGGGGAAGGCAACACCCCCGGATCGGTGCGCCGGGCGATGGTAACCTTTCCCTACACCTTTGCCTCGAAGAAACCTGCCCGCTTCGTCTTCCGCCCGGGACCTGCGCCCCGGCGCAAAGGTGACTTTCCGGCGGAGATCGCGGTCAGGGGCGAGACGGTCACCATCGCCTGCCGCAACGGCCCGACCCTGACGGCCCGCCTGCTGGCTCCCCCCAGAGCCGCCTCCGGGCAGGCAGAGCAGCCGGAAGTGGTCGAAGACACTCCCTATTACTCCTGGCGGCGGATCCGCCTTCCGGATCGCGACTACCCGCGCATCATCGAGGTAAGGGCTGATGCGCTCGGTGGGGTCACGCTGATAGCTCATCTGCAAAGAAACCTGTCCGGCAACGGATACGCTCCCGCTCTGGGCTGGGAAGTGAGCGGATTTCGACAGGGCCGCCTGCTCTCCGCAGGCAAATCGGCAAAGGCCCATTCCTTCGGCGCAGGCGAACCCTGCGTGTTCAGAATCGCCGAAGGAGACATCCGCATATACCATCCTGCCGCGCCCCTGAAGCGAAAGGGCCGGGCGGAGATCGGCGGGGAAAGGCCGGCCTACCGCTACTGGCGCTGCCAGCTGGAGGATAGAGTTCCGATGCAGGAGGCCGCCTGGCAGCGGGCGGAAATCGTTATCGCCCCGGCCCGGCTGGCCCCGCTGACGGCGACCCTGGAGTCTCCTCACCGATGGTGGGTGGACGGGGCGCTGTGGGACAGACTCTACGGCATAGGCCTGGCGGCGGCCCTGACGGATCAGCCCGAGCTGTCCGCTCTGCTGGACTACCACCGCCAGGCGGTGGTGAAAAGCCAGGCGGTCGGGGACGACTGGGGCAATATCACCGATTATGCCGACAGGCGGTCTTCGGGCAGCGTCTATGGGATGAACCGGCTCAACCACGGCCCGGCGATTTTCGAGGAAGGCTACCGGAGCGGCAGCCAGGCGCTGCTGGAGGCGGGCGTCCTCTGGTGCGACAATTTCTATGACCAGTCCATCTGGTGGGGGTCTCCGGGAACAGGAGGAACGCGCTACAACAACCTCCTGGCGATGAACCAGAAGCCGCCTGACGGCGACCGTTCCTATATGTGGCGATCCAACAGCGCGGTCGATTTCTGCACCAAAGGGTACGACGCCTTTCTCTACGCCTACGAGCAGACCGGCGATCCCCGAATGAAGGAGGCACTTGAGGCCCAGGCCACCTATGCCGCGCCGCAGGTTCATGCCGACCGCGGGGAGTGCCGCAATATCGGGGATGTGAAGGATTTCCTGCGCCTCTACCGCTTCACCGGGGAGGCCCGCTACCGGGAGGAGGCGCTCCGACTTTTCCGCGAGCTAAGGGCAAAGCTGTCGCCGGGCGGCCTTTTCAGCCAGGGCGGCAGCCCCATCGCACCTGACCCGCCCTATATCGAAGACGACGAGTTCGGCTATCGCCATCCTTTCGCCAAGCCCTACATCATCGGCTACGCTCTCGCAGGGCTGCCGGAACTCCTTCGGTATTATCCGGAGGAGCCGAGGCTGCGGGAAGTGGTGCAGGCGGTGGCGGACTTCCTGGCCGACAGCCAGGACCCGGCGGGCGGCTGGCGTTATCCCCACCCTCGCTCCAGCGGCCTCGTTTTCAGCCAGGCGATGGAGCATGCCTGGCAGATCGTGCAGGCCGATCAAGCCCTCGGGCCCCAGCCGAAGCATCTGGACGCCATCGAGCGGGCGCTGCGCCAGCGGGTGCAGGGATGGCTGAAAACGGGAAAAGTGCTTTCCGGACTGGCCGGCTGGGAGCTATCCACAGGCAGGATCAAAGAGTCGAAGGAACTCTACGAACTCTACAAGAAGCCGGAAGACCGCGACCGGGCCCGCGATTATACGGAAGGACAGGTCGGCCTGGGAGGAAGCCCGCCCGAGGGCCTGATCTACTTTCCTGAGGTGCTGGCTTTCTACCTGAAGCACCGCCCGGCCTCCAGGCTCCTTGAGCCGCCCTCCAGCGATGGCCCGCTGGGCCAGGTGCTGGCCCGCATTCCGGCCAGCCCGCCGCGAATAGCGACCGGCCCGACGCCTCCCTTCCAATCCCCCGGCGTGGAGGACAACCTGCCCGTCTTCCGCGACCGCCTGGCCGGACGGCTCACTTTCCCCCTCTCCTGGCTTTCCGGCAAATATAAAGATTTTGACGTCTGGCGCAAAGCGGCCCGGGCGAAGGCGATGGCCTGCCTCCTGGCGCGCCCCCCGGTGGCCCCGTTCAGCCCGGTGGTGATCGCCCGGGAGGACCGCGGCAGCTATGAGGCCCGGAAGGTAGTTTTCTCCCTGACCGCCGACAGCCGTGTGCTGGGGCTGATGCTCGTTCCCAAGGGGAAAGGCCCCTTCCCGGCGGTCCTGTTGCTACACGACCACGGTGCCCGGTTCGATATCGGCAAAGAGAAGGTGATCCGGCCCTGGGATGCGCCCCCCGAGAAGATAGCCTCTGCCCGGGAGTGGGTGGAGGAATGCTACGGGGGCCGGTTCATCGGGGACGAGCTGGCAAAAAGGGGCTATATCTGCTTCGCCGCCGATGCCCTAAACTGGTCGGACCGGGGCGGGGCAGGTTATGAAGGCCAGCAGGCCCTCGCGGGGAACCTCTTTCACCTGGGGATGTCCTTCGCCGGGCTGATCGCCCATGAGGATATCAGGGCCGCTGAGTTCCTGGCGACCCGCCCCGAGGTGGATTCAAAGCGGGTGGCCGCCATGGGCCTTTCGATGGGTTCCTTCCGCACGTGGCAGGTAGCGGCTCTCTCCGACCAAATCGCCGCCGGGGTGGCGATTTGCTGGATGACGACCGTGAAGGGGCTGATGGTTCCAGGCAACAACCAGACCCGCGGTCAGTCCGCCTACTCCATGACCCATCCCGGCCTTTTCAACTACCTGGATTACCCGGATGTCGCCAGCCTGGCCTGCCCCAAGCCGATGCTTTTTTACAACGGGGAGCAGGACGGCCTCTTCCCTGTGCCCGCCGTCCGGGAAGCCTACGCGCGGATGCGCCGCGTTTGGGACTCTCAAAAAGCGGGCCGACGCCTCGAAACCCGCCTCTGGAACCTGCCCCATGTCTTCAGTCGCGAGATGCAGGAAGCCGCCTTCGACTGGCTGGACAGCTTTTTGAAACCGGGCGGGTAAGCAAAAAACACTCTGTTGAAAAGGATCGTTCCATGAAACCTCGATAACGGGCAGCTTCTCAAGAATTATCATCCGATGCGCGGCAAAATCCGGCTGGAGACCACCATCGGCAGGGTGCAGGAAGGCGTTCTGGTTCCTGAAGAGGAAAAGCTGGTCTGGGTGCATTGGAACCATGCTGCGCCCCTGGAGTTTGCGGGGCTGGCCCCTTTCGAGCCGTCCAGGATACCCGCTCCCCGGTGGGGCCACGCGCTGAACGCCGCCTGGCTGGACAAACAGGGGCGCATCCTGGACAGGGCGCAGAACGTTTTCGCGGTCGAGGAGGGCGGCTATGCCGGGCTGGAGCGCAAGTTCGGGATGAACGACGCCCTGGCCGCCCGGCCCCTTTCAGAGCGCGAGGCATTCGAATTGCGCTACTCCGGCTACCCTGGACTTTGGCCCTTTTCAGGGATGAGATGAAGTGGTCCGACCTTCTGGGATCGAATCAGAGGAAGACCCCATCCACTCTATCCCGGAGGGCATTGTGATCACTCCATCTGAAGACATTAGACCCC
>JADLDR010000176.1 GCA_020846535.1 Armatimonadota bacterium
CCTCTGTCCCCCTCTCCCAGGATGCGCTCCGGCGCATCCCTTCGGTTTCGGGGAGAGGGGTTAGGGGAGAGAGGTAACCCATCCCAGGGGAGAGCGGTCCCCCCTCCCCCAGGAGCGGAGGATCTTTCCCCTTCTCTGGATCGCGATGGGGCATCGTTAGCCGTGCCCCTACCGGAGACTCAATCGCAGCAGGGCACGATCAGGACGGGGCAGGCGGAATGGCGCATGACGCGCACAGTGGTGGCGCTGAAGACCGTGCCCTCGAAGAAGGTGGTGCGCTGGCCGCCGATGACGATCAGCTCGCTCCGCTCCTCCCGGGCATGCCGGAGGATCTGTTCGGCGGCGTTTCCCTTGCGGATGTGAATGTCCAGGACGCAGCAAGACAGGATCTCCTCCGGAACGCCCTGGCAGAGCTTTTCGCGTACCTTTTGAGGATCGGCGGAGGCATCCTGTCGCTCATCGGCGACCAGCACGGACAGAGCGGCTCCGGTGCGGGCCGCGACGCTGGCGGCCAGGGAGAGGGCGGCATAGGCTGTCCGGGTGAAGTTCACCGGGCACAGAATCCGCTGCGGGAGGCCTGGCTCCGCAGAAAACTCCCCTTCCGGTGCGGCCCCGCGGACGGTCAGGACGGGAGACCGGGCCTGGCGCACCACGTTTTCCGTGACAGACCCCAGCAGGAGACGGTTGAGGCCGCCGCGCCCGTGAGTTCCCATGACGATCAGGTCGGCTTTGAGGCTTTCGGCGGCTTCCAGGATGGCCTGGGCGGGAGGATGCTCGATGAGGCTCGCGTCCGCCTCGATGTCCCGGGCCTTTTCCTCCAGGTAACGCGCCAGGCTCCGCTGTGTGGCCTGGCGGATCTCTTCGATCTGGAGGGCGAAGACGCCGACATCGTGGGTGATGAACTCCAGAGGCGACAGGAAGGTGTCCGCATGGATGAGGTGGAGCCTGGCACGGTATAACCGGGCGATTGCCAGGGCGTACCTGAGCGCCGTTTCCGAAAACGGGCTGAAGTCGGTCGGGCAGAGAATCGATGCGGGTTGGAACTCGAACATACGGCCCTCCTGTTTTCCCCTATATCTGGAAATCCGCTGTGATATTCGCTGTTGCAGCCCGTTCCTCCTGCCGTTTCATCATCATATCGTAGAGGATGGGGACGGCCAGGCGGGAGAGGAGGAGGGAGGCGATTTCCCCGGCCATCAGGGAGATGGCAAGGCCCTGGAAGATCGGGTCGAAGAGGATCACGATGGAGCCGACGATAACGGCGGCGGCGGTGAGAAGCATCGGGCGGAAGCGGACGGCCCCGGCATCCACCACAGCCTCATGGAGCGGCATCCCCTGGGCCTGCCTGAGTTCGATGAAGTCCACCAGGATGATGGCGTTTCTCACCACGATCCCGGCCCCGGCGATGAAGCCGATCATCGAGGTGGCCGTGAAGAAGGCTCCCAGCAGGGCGTGGGCGGGGAGAATCCCCACCAGGGAGAGGGGGATCGGGGCCATGATGATGAGCGGCGTCTTGAAGGACTGGAACCAGCCGACCACCAGGACGTAGATCAATACCAGCACCGCCCCGAAAGCGATCCCCAGGTCGCGGAAGACCTCGTAGGTGATGTGCCATTCCCCGTCCCATTTCATGGCGTATTTGCTGCTCATAAAGGGCTGGCGGCTGGAGTAGCGTTCCAGGGCGTAGCCTTCGGGCAGGGGCATGGCGTCCAGCGCCCGGTTCATCTTCAGAATGGCGTAGACCGGGCTTTCCTGGGTTCCGGCCATGTCGCCAGTCACGTAGACCACGGGCATCAGGTTCTTGTGGTAGATGCTCTTGTCAGCCCGCTCGGTTTCGACGCGCACCAGTTCGGAGAGGGGCACGATGGCCCCGGTCTCGGACTGGAGGCGGATCTGGCGCAGGCTTTCCATCCCGGAGCGGTCCGGGCGGTCGAAGCGCAGGTGGATGGGCACGTCCTCCTTGGCGTCCGGCTGGTGGGCCAGGCCGACCCCCATCCCCTGAAGCGCCATGTTCAGAGTGGCCGCGGCCTGCTCGGAGGCGATGCCGTTTAAGGCGGCCTTTTCCTTATCGATCACCAGGCGGTAGCGCAGCTGGTCGTCCTCCACGTACCAGTCGGTGTCCACCACGCCTTCAGTGGTCTCGAAAATCTGGCGCACCCGGGCGGCGATCTGGCGCTGGCGCTCGTAGTCGGGGCCGTAGACTTCGGCGACCAGGGTTTGCAGGACGGGCGGGCCCGGGGGGACCTCGGCGACTTTGATGCGGGTGTCGTATTTTTCGGCAATCTTTTGGATTTCGGGCCGCATCCGCTTGGCGATGGCGTGGCTCTGGGCCTTGCGGTGTTCCTTGCCAACCAGATTCACCTGAATATCGGCCACATTGGCCCCGCGGCGCATAAAGTAGTGGCGCACCAGGCCGTTGAAGTTGTAGGGGCTGGCCGTGCCGACATAGACCTGGTAGTCGGTCACCTCTTCCTGGGAGGCGATATAGTCCCCGATCTCGCGGGCGACCCGGGCGGTCTGCTCCAGGGAGGTTCCCTCCGGGGTATCGATGATCACCTGGAACTCGCTCTTGTTGTCGAAGGGGAGCATCTTGACGGTGACGGCCTTCATGGGGACTAGGGCCACCGCGCCCAGCAGAAGGACGACCATCAGCGCCAGCGCCCCGATCTTGAGCGGCGTGGAGCGGATCAGCGGGGTCATAAAGCGCCGGTAGAGCCGGGTGGTGAAGTTCTCGTCCTCGGCGTGTCCGCCTTCATGATCGGCGGTTCGGCGCAGGAGGCGGTAGGCGGCCCAGGGCGAGATGATGAAGGCGATAAAAAGGGAAAAGATCATCGCCGCCGAGGCCCCGACCGGGATCGGGCGCATATACGGCCCCATCAGCCCGCCCACGAAGGCCATCGGGACAATCGCTGCGATGACCGCGAAAGTCGCCAGAATGGTCGGGTTGCCCACCTCGTCCACAGCCTCCACCGCCACCTCCACAAGATCGCGGCCCCGGTTGGAGGCCATGCGGAAATGGCGCACGATATTTTCCACCACCACAATCGCATCGTCCACCAGAATCCCGATGGAGAAGATCAGGGCGAAGAGGGTGATGCGGTTCAGGGTATAGCCGTAGAGGTAGAAGACCACCAGCGTCAGGGCCAGGGTGACCGGAACGGCCATCGCCACCACCCCCGACTCTTTCCAGCCCAGAGCCAGGCCCACCAGCAGCGCGACCGACACCACGGCGATGAGCATGTGCTTCAGGAGTTCGTTGGATTTTTCGTTGGAGGTTTCGCCGTAGTTGCGGGTGACGGTGACCTGCACATCCTTCGGGATGAGGCTGCCGCGCAGGCCCTCCACCTTTGCCAGCACCTTGTCCGCGATGACGATGGCGTTTTTCCCCTTGCGCTTGGCGATGGAGATGGTGACCGCCGGAGATTCCCCGCCGAGGCCTGCCGCCGCCTCGATGCCCTTTTCCTGGGCCGCAGGCCCCGCGCCAAAGAAGACGTAATCGTTCGGCTCCTCCGGGCCGTCCTGAATGGAGGCCACTTCTTTCAGGGAGACAGGGCGACCGTTGAAGACCCCGACCACCAGGTTTTCCACATCCTCCGCGTTTTTCAGGAAATCGCCGGTCTGGACCAGGAATTCCCGGTTGTTTTCGGCGAAGCTGCCGGCAGGCAGCTCCCGGTTGCTCTTTTGAAGGGCCGGGAGGAGGGCCATGGGCGAGAGGTTGAAACCCGCCATCTTCACCGGGTCCAGGATGACGCGCACCTGCCGCCTCTGGCCGCCGATGATCCTGGTTTCAGAGACGTCGGGGAGTTCCTTGATCCGGTTGACCAGCGGGGCGGCGAGCTGGCGGAGGCGGAGGCCGTCGTAGCCTTTGCCCCAGAGGGTGAGGGCCAGGATCGGCACATCGTCAATGGAGCGCGGCTTGATCAGCGGCTGGGACGCGCCGGGCGGGATCAGGTCGAAATTGGCGTACATCTTGTTGTAGAGCTTAACCAGGCTGTCCTCTTCGTTCTGGCCGACATAGAAGCGGACGATTGCCATGCTCATCCCCGGGCCGGAGGTGCTATAGATGTATTCCACGCCCGGGATCTCCCAGAGGAGCTTTTCCATGGGGGTGGTGACGCGCTCCTCCACCTCCCTGGCGCTGGCTCCCGGCATCTGCACGAAGACATCCACCATCGGGACGATGATCTGCGGCTCCTCCTCGCGTGGCGTCTGGATGATCGCGAACAGGCCCATCAGAAGCGACGCGAAGATCATCAGCGGGGTCAGCTTGGAGGCGATGAAGGCGCGGGCGATCCGGCCCGCCAGTCCGAGCGGTTTCATGGGCGCATCTCCCGCTTCAGGCCCGGACGCCGGAGGAAAGTCATCATCGGGTACCGGTCGGTGAGGCCCGATTGCAGCAGATTCAGGCCGATGAAGGCCGTAAACCAGAGCCAGTTCGGGTGATGGAACCGGGCTAGCAGCAGGCTCAACAACATAAACGCCCCTGCGATCAGTCGAAGCGTGCGGTCTACGGACATGGGAGGCCTCCTTTTTAACGGCTCGCCACTCGCATGCCGTCTTCGAGTTTTTCGACGCCTGAGGTAACAACTCTCTCGCCGGGGGTCAGGCCGGAGAGGACTTCGATGCGGCCCGGGTGGGCTTTGCCCAGGGTAACCAGGCGCATCCGGGCGGTCCCGGAGCCGTCCAGGACGAAAACGAAGGGCAGGTCGTAGCTGCGGCGGACGGCCTGCAAAGGAACGGTGATCGCTTTCCTGTAGCCTGTGCTGTAGTAGGCCCGCCCGAAGAGGCCGGAGCGCAGGCCGGTCATGCCGGGGAGCGTCACCTTGACGATGAATGTCCGGCTGGCGGTGTCGGCGGAGGGGACGATCTCGGCCACTTTGCCTTCCAGACGGCTCTCGCCCAGGCTGTCAATCCGGACGGGAACGGAGGCCCCGAGGCGAATAGAGCGCATCAGGCTTTCCGGGACGACGCTCTCCAGGCGCAGGGCGGCATCGCTTTCGATGGTGAGGAGAGGCGCTCCGGGGGCCGCCATGTCGCCGGGATCCACCTTGCGGGAGACCACCACCCCGGAGAAGGGCGCGCGGACAGCGGCATAGCTGCGGGTGGCGGAAACCATCGCCACGCCCGCCTCGCCCTGCCCGATCCGGGAACGGGCCATGTCCGCTTCCTGCCGGCGGATCCGGACCTGGCTGGCCGCGGACCGCGCCTGGGCCAGCGCCGCCTGGGCCTGGCGAAGCCCTTCCTGGGCGCTGCGGATCTCTTCGGACCGACTCCCCTCGCGGGCCAGGCTCTCCGATTCGCGGGCGATATCGAGCTGCGCCCGGGCGGTGTCGTACTGCGTCTGCGCCATATCGAGACGCTGTTTGGCGACCGCCCCTTCCGCAAAAAGCATCTGCATCCGCTTCAAGTCGGCTTCGGCCAGCTTGACGCCGGCTTCCGCAGCCACCACGGCGCTTTTGGCCTGGGCGCGTTCCTGGGGGCGCGGGCCGCTTTTCACCCAGTCCAGCTTGGACTTCGCGCCGGCCACCGCCGCCTCCGCCTGCCCGATCCTGGCCCGGCTCTGCTCGCTCTCCAGAGACACCGCCACCCGGGCGCTCCGGTAGGCCGCCCGGGCGGTGTTCAGCTCCGCCGACGCCTGGCGGATCTGGGCGTCGAGGTCGCGGGCATCAAGGGTCACGAGCGCCTGGCCTGCCCGCACCCGATCCCCCTCGCGAGCCGCCACCCGCTCCACGCGGCCCATGATCTTGGTCGAAAGCTCGGCCTGCATCAGCGGGCGCACCGTCCCGGGCGCTTCGGCCTGGCGATAAAGCATCTCCAGGCGCGCCGCGGCAGAGGCCACCACAGGCGCGGGCGACTCCGCAGTCGCCGGTTCCGGAACGCTCTTCCGGGCGCTGGACTGCCGCATCAACGCCAGCACGCCTGCCGCCAGAAGCAGCGCCAACACCGATCCGCGAACGATCTTCATGGCTTTCCCTCCTCAGAAGATACCCACCGGGGTATATCCTGAGTTGATTATAGCATACTCCCCTGGGTATTGTCAAGCGATTGTTGACTCAGCCTCAAGTTTATATTATGCTTTTATGATTTTGTGCATTTGTCCTTCTTACAAGCCAAAAAATTCGCGAAGAAACGACCATGGAGCCGGGGCTTTTATCCGGATGATGATTGTGGCTGCGGCTTATGGAGGGAGTGGAGGCAAAATCGGAAACTTTTTGGTTTTGGGAAACCCGGTATGGGAACGGGGAAGGGTGAGAGGTTGCTTTTTACCACAGATGAACACCGATGAAAACTTAAATAACCCAAGTTGCTACCTACCCGCATGGAGGTCGATGCGGGGTAGGGGCGCGAGGAATCGCGCCCCTACAGCGGCAAACGGGACGGGCCCCGGGCTAGGTGGCAACTTGGGTTAAAATATAAAATTCATCTCTGTCCATCCCTTCTGATCCGTGTTCATCTGTGGTAAAAAAGAGTCCCCCACCCCTCATCAGGTCAGTTTCATAAACATCTGGACGGCCTTGTCGATAGTGGGGTCGGCGCTGGCGTCCAGGTGGCTGTCCTTGCGGAGACAGGTTCTGAGGTGGGTGGAGATAAAGAGGAAGGACATCTGCTCGAAGGCGGCTTTGGCGGCGGCCAGTTGGGTCACGACCTCTTCGCAGTCCCGTCCGGCCCGGATCATGCGCTGCAAGCCGCGCACCTGGCCTTCGATCCGCCTGAGCCGCTGTAGCAGTTTGTCCTGCTGGCTATCGCTCTCGTGGCCCGGTTCCTCCGGCGGCGCCGGCTGGCCGCAGCAGGGGCAGATTTCTTCTCTGGTTGCGTTCATGGCTCTCTTCCTTCGATGATTACTATACCGCCTATAGTATACACCGGGGGAAGAGACCTGTCAAGCGAGCCGACGACCGTAAGGCCGGTAGGATACAGCCCTCCGACCCCAAGGCTCCCCGGAGAAGATGCGTTCGCCCTGACCGGCCCGGTATGCCAGTTGACAAAAGGCTTTTTCCTGTGTTAGACTAGTGCGAAGGAGGAGGCCATGTTGCTTTCCGCTGTCGTCCTGAAGTGGCTCGGTCATGCCTGTTTCCTCATCACCCTCATCAACGGAACCCGAATCGTCACCGACCCCTTCAACCCGAAGATCGGCTACCCCTCCCCTTCCGTCCTCGCCCATGTCGCCACCGTCAGCCACGAGCATTTCGACCACAACAATGTCGGCGTCCTGAAGGGCCAGCCCCAGGTATTGAGACAGGCCGGGGACCCCGGCATCAAGGGAGTTCGCTTCCGGTGGATCGCCACGTCCCATGACGCCTCCGGCGGGCGGGAGCGGGGCAAGAACGCCGCGCTGGTCATCGAGGACCACGGGCTGGCGATCTGCCACCTGGGCGATCTCGGCCATGTGCTTAGCCCCGCGCAGGTTAAAGCCATCGGCAGGGTGGATGCGCTGCTGATCCCGGTCGGGGGCGTCTACGCCATCGGCCCCCGGGAGGCGGACCGGGTGGTCCGGCAGTTGAAGCCGAAGGTCGCGATCCCCATGCACTACAAAACCCCGGCCCTCGCCCTCGACCTGGAAAGCGTCAAAGCCTTCACCGAAGGCAAAGCCGATGTCGTTTACGCCAAAACCGACACCTACAGCGTCTCGCGCAAGACTCTCCCGAAAGAAACCAGGATCGTCGTTTTGAAACCACCCCGATAACCACGGCAGTTTTATCATGAAGGAGCGATGAGAGAGAATGCCCAAGTATATCTTCATCACCGGCGGAGTTGTATCCTCGATTGGAAAAGGCATTTCCGCAGCCAGCCTCGGCAGGCTTTTACGCAACCGCGGCTTCAAGATCACCATGCAGAAAATCGACCCCTACATCAATGTGGACGCGGGAACGATGAACCCCTACCAGCACGGCGAGGTCTTCGTCACGGACGACGGCGCGGAAACCGACCTGGACCTGGGGCACTACGAGCGGTTCGTGGATGTGAACCTGACCCGCGACTGCAACGTGACAACCGGCTCCGTCTACGGCGCGGTGATCGATAAGGAGCGGCAGGGCAAGTATCTGGGGGGAACCGTCCAGGTGATTCCCCATATCACCAACGAGATCAAGGAGCGCATCCGCAAGGTCGGGGAAGAATCCGATGCCGATATCTCCATCGTCGAGATCGGGGGAACCGTGGGCGATATCGAGGGGCAGCCCTTCCTGGAGGCCATCCGGCAGTTCCGCAAGGATGTCGGGGCCGAAAACGTCATGTATATCCATGTGACTCTCATCGCCTATGTCGGGCCGTGGGGCGAGACCAAGACCAAGCCCACCCAGCACAGCGTCATCCGGCTGCGCGAGATCGGGATCCATCCGGATGTACTCATCTGCCGCTCCAAGATGCCGTTGAGCGACGATATGAAAGATAAAATCGCCCTCTTCTGCGATGTCGAGAAAGAGGCGGTGGTGGAGGCCCTGGACACCGAAACCATCTACGAAATCCCGCTCGCCTTCGAGGAGGCGGGGCTGGCCGACCTGGTTCTGAAGCGGCTCGGCCTCTCGGACGGCCCGACCGACCTTTCCGAATGGCGGGCGATGGTGGAAACCATCAAAAACCCCACCCACCGGGTCTCCATCGCCCTGGTGGGCAAATACACCCAGCTTCGGGACGCCTATATCAGCATCGCGGAATCGATCAAGCACGGGGGCATCGCCAACGATGCGGCGGTCGATATCCACTGGATCGAATCGGAAGACCTGGAATCGGCCTCGCCGGGGGAATTGCTGTGCGGGGCGCACGGCGTGGTGGTGGCGGGCGGATTCGGGGCGCGCGGCATCGAGGGAAAGATCAATGCGATCCGCCACGCCCGCGAGAACGGCATTCCCTTCCTGGGGCTGTGCCTGGGGATGCAGTGCGCCACCATCGAGTTCGCCCGGAACGTCTGCGGCCTGAAGGACGCCAACAGCGAGGAGTTCGCCCCGGACTGCGAGTACCAGATCATCCACCTCCTCCCCGAACAGACGCATATCTCGCAGATGGGAGGCACGATGCGGCTGGGCCTCTACCCCTGCAAGATCGCCCCGAACAGCCTTGCCGAACGGCTCTACGGCGTCAGCCAGATAGAGGAGCGCCACCGCCACCGCTTCGAGGTCAACAACGCCTACCGGGATTGTCTGGCCCGGGCGGGCTTTGTCTTCTCCGGCCTCTCGCCCAACTATTCCCTGGTGGAGATGGTCGAAATCCCGGATCATCCCTTCTTCATCGCCACCCAGTTCCACCCGGAATTTCAATCCCGCCCCAACCGCGCCCACCCGCTCTTCCGCGGCCTTGTGGAAGCGGCCCTGAAGCATCAGGAAGAGGGGTAACCGCCGGTCCGGATCGAGAGGGGCGCTTGATCTGCGCCCCTTTTTTGTTTTCATTGACAACATCTACAGCAGAGGTTATATTAGAGATAGCAATAATCGGGCGATTTCATGAGTAAGGAGCGTGCGGGTGAGTGTATTGAAAACAAAGGACCAGCCTCTTCAAGCGAATTTGTTTGATTTTGAGGATAACGGAACCAAATCTACCGTTTCCGGCTCGCGAGAGGAACTCGGAACCTTCAAAGATAGCTTGCGCGCTCCGGTCCACCGATGGTTCACCTATCCTGCGGGCTTTTCCTATAAAGCTGTCGAGGAAGCCTTTCGTAGATACAATATTCAACCGGGGATGACTGTTTTCGATCCGTTTGCGGGAACGGGAACGGCCAATGTCGTCGCCAAGTAACAGGGAGTCAATTCGTTCGGAATAGAAGCCCATCCTTTCGTTCATTTTGTCGCAAGCACCAAGATTTTCTGGGAATACGACAAGGCGAGTCTCTTTACTTTCATTCAGGATTTCTCGGAAATCCTTGCCCCAAAAAGGCATCAAGCCGACCTGTCCGCGATTCCACTTGATGAGATATTTCCCGAACTGGTTCGTAAATGCTATTCGCCTGAAAAACTGGCCTACCTGTTTGCCATCCGTGAGGAGGTGGGGAATATTGAAAATCCCAGGTTCCGGAACCTGTGCAAGTTGGCCTTGACGAACTTGTTGCGGTCTGTCGCGGATGTGGCGACAGGATGGCCTTACATCGCGCCCGGTAAAGCGCGTCAGGCCAACCATATGGATGTGCTGGCGAAATATCGAGAGCAATTGCATTCGATGTATTCCGACCTGTGCAGTGTCATCGGCAAAACGCCGCCGTGCAGCACCGAAATTATCTTTGGCGACGCCCGGCAGAGGCACTACCGCGATAACCTTTCAGACATTATCGAAACCGCTTCGGTGGACCTGGCTTTTACCTCTCCTCCTTACCTCAATAACTACGATTATGCTGACAGAACCCGCCTGGAAACGTATTTCTTCGGGGAAACGGTCTCATGGGGCGATATCACCTCAAAAATAAGAACGCGGTTGATGATGTCCGCAACAACCCAGATAAATCGTAACGATTATAATAAAAACGACCTTCTTGATTCGTTATTTAGAGATACCAGTCCGCAAGTTACCGATGAACTGGATCGGAAAATCAAGGAATTATCCGTGCGCCGCCTCGGGAAAGGAGGCAAAAAGAGCTACGATATCCTGGTCGCAGGCTATTTCAACGATATGTTCAAGGTACTCAAAGAAACATATCGTGTCCTGAAGGACAATGCTTTCTTTATATTGATCCTGGGCGACTCGGCTCCATATGGGGTGTATATCCCCACCGACTCTTATCTGGGAGAAATCGGGCGCACCATCGGCTTCAGAGGATATGAAATCGATGTGCTTCGCAAACGCGGCGATAAGTGGAAAGAGAACCCTCAGCGGCACAGGGAGGATCTCAGGGAATCGATGCTTATTCTTCAAAAATAAGCCGCTGTTCCGGAGCCAATCCCGGCGCGCCCTGTTCATCGAAGGCGGTATCTTCATCCAGACCGTCGAGAAAAGCGATGGCGTCCTGCCTGGTTTGAAAGCGGAACATTTTTGTTTCCTGCAAATTCGCATGCAAAACCACTTCGAGGCCCGATATCATTCGAGGAGCCGCCTCGCTTAAAGTCTGTTCCAGAGATTTTTCAAGATCCGGTATGATATCTTCGATCAATGCCCGGCCCATAGCGTCAACGTCGTCGGGAGAAAGGCTATTGAAAGCCATCCATGCGACTAATGCCATTTCCCGGTCTTTTTCGCCCCAGTCATAACGGATTTTATGATCGCTCAGAATCGAGACGATGCGGCGAAATGGAACTTCATGGAGGTCTATGTCGAAGCTTTGCATCAGGGCTTTCGAGCTTCGGCTCCAGCTGCCTGCCAAAATCGCCAATGATTTGCGAATACTCGGGTATGTTCGGCGAAGGCTATAGTGGGCCGTGCAGATCCAGCTTCCTTTATCCCGATTATGTTTTGTGTAGCGGATGTATTTTGATTCCAGGATCATGACAGGCTGCCGCTTCTGGTTGACGACCACTGCATCTATGCTGTAATCGTTCCCCGCGGCGTCGGCAAGAATCAACCGTGTGACTCGGTTCCTTTTTATATTGACCGGCCCGGCGGATAGATAATAGTGCCCGTAGTATTCGGCAAGGGGCTTCAGAATCAGATGAACATGCCGTTCGACCAAAGCGCCGATAGCCTCACCGAGCGTGCTTCCCGGGTTCGCGATGTTGTTCGATGGCGTGTTAGAGTTCATTCAAACGACCTCCCATTCAATTGATTGATTATACCACATGAAAGCGGGATTCTTTGATGTTTGTTCCCCTTATCAAGTAAGGTATCATTTTCCTTATATTGAATGTCTTAGATAGGAACTCTCATGGCCTACAGTCGTCCTTATGGCGAGCGAAAAAATAGGGATAAGAACAAATTGGACAGGGAAGACCTGGCGATTCACGACTGGTATCGATTTGTCCTTTCCTTTCCTCCCCATCTGGTTCGCGATTATCTTCAGCAATTTCATACGGGCCGTGATACGCTTGTTCTGGATCCTTTCTGCGGCACGGGGACCACGCTGGCCGAATGTAAAAAGAGCGGAATACCGAGCGCAGGCATCGAGGCTCATCCCATGGCCTTTTTTGCCAGCAGCGTCAAAGTCGATTGGAGTCCGAATCCCAACCGCTTACTGCAACATGCCAAGGAGGTGGAGAAAGCGGCGGTAGATCAACTGGCGGCGCAAGGAATAGCGGATGCACCTCATATGATCCTAGATCGCTCTCAGGAAAAAGACATTCAATCTCTTCCTGAAGAGAGTTTCCATCTGCTGTTGACCGACTCTATCAGCCCGCTTCCATTGCATAAAGCATTGATACTTCGGGACGCCCTGGAAGATCATCGGGATGACTGTTATTATAACCACGAACGGCTGGCTTTCGCGAAAGCGTTGGTTCAGACTATTGCCAATCTGCACTTCGGCCCTGAAGTGGGAGTCGGGCCGATAAAGCAGGACGCCCCGGTGATCGCATCCTGGATGGAACAGATTCACCGCATCGTTCGAGACTTGAAGGAAATGAAGCCGCGCCCTGATGTTCCCGCTGCGGTATATCTGGGCGACTCCCGCCGGATATCGGATTTTCTGCCTCCAGCTTCGGTAAGCGCTGTCATCACATCCCCTCCTTATCCCAACGAAAAAGACTATTCGCGCACCACCCGGCTTGAGTCCGTTTTGCTGGGCTTTATCCGGGACAAAGCGGATTTACAGTCAGTGAAACGAACCCTCTTGAGGTCGAACACAAGAAATATCTACAAAGGCGACGATGACGATACCTGGTCAGCCGGGTATCCCGAGATAACGCGGTTGGCAGAGCAGATAGAGGCCCGGCGGGTCGAGCTAGGTAAAACATCGGGGTTTGAGAGGCTTTATGCAACGGTTGTCAAACAATATTTCGGCGGGATGGCTCGTCACCTGGCGGAACTCCGGCTTACGCTTCGTCCCGGAGCGACACTGGCCTATGTTGTGGGCGACCAGGCCTCTTACCTCCGGGTGATGATCCGCACAGGACAACTGCTCTCCGACATCGCGCAGTCCCTCGGATATCAACCGCTTCGTATCGATCTATTTCGCACCCGGTTATCAACCGCTACGCGCCAGCAGTTACGAGAAGAAGTCGTTCTTCTCCAATGGCCTGGCTGAAGGATTCCATACATGGCCGACAATTCATTCGTCTATAAAAATCAGAACCGCTACGTGCAGATCATCGAATCTATCTTTCATTCCCACTTTCAGCCTGGAATGGAGGAAGTGGATTTCGCCAGGGAGGAAATCATCGATATCGCCAACTCGTTGGGCATTTTGCTTCCCAAAAATATCGGAGATATTATCTACAGTTTCCGATACCGGACTGCGCTGCCTGATTCCGTCAGGGCGCAAGCTCCTGCGGGCAAAGTGTGGATCATTCGGCCCGCAGGCAGGGGCCGTTACAAATTCGTCGCCATGGTGCCGGTTGATATCACGGCCAATCCTCATCTTGTCGAAACCAAGATACCCGATGCCACCCCCGGCATCATCGAGATGTATGCTTCCGGTGATGAGCAGTCTCTTCTGGCAAAGCTGCGATACAACCGCTTGCTCGATATATTTACCGGGATTACCTGTTATTCGCTGCAAAATCATCTACGCACGACCGTACCTGGCCTCGGCCAGGTGGAAACCGACGAGGTATATATCGGCATTGATCGGCGAGGCGCGCACTATGTGCTGCCGGTGCAGGCCAAAGCAGTCAATGAATCGCTCGGTATCGTTCAGATCGAGCAGGATATCCGCCTCTGCGCCGCCCGGTTTCGCGCTCTGATCTGCCGGCCTATCGCGGCGAAATTTATGGAGAAAAATCTGATCGCTTTGTTCGCATTTGAGGAAACCGAGAAGGGCATAGCTATATCTCATGAAAAACATTACCGCCTGATACCGCCCGAGGAGTTGTCGCTTCAGGAGATCGAAGCCTACCGAAACCGCCCTTTCAACGAATAAAAAACTGTCCCGAATGCCAAACAAATGTTTGCAAACCCCTTGACTTTTGCATAAGGCTGCGGTATAATAATGAGTGAAGATTGCTTCTGCAACTAGCTGCCGCAAGGCTATTTTTTAAGCCGCCCGAATGCAAACTTATATTTGCCTGGCGGGGAGAAACGAGGATGCGGCAGCCGATGGGACGCGAGGAAGGAGAACAGGAATGACAGAGCTGACGCAGAAGTATATGGATCGGCTGGCTCTGCTTGCGCGAATGGAAGCGGATCAGTGCAAGGGGAATCTGAGAAGGCAGTTGAGGGCGGTCTGCGACGGCGACAGCGGCCCCGGCAAGCGCCTGGAGGCACAGTCGCGGCTGGCCTGGCACCTGCGGAACGCATCCAGGATCGGCCTCTGCCGGGAAGAGGAATTCGAGGAGGCCGTCCGGAACGGCTTTTTGCGGTCTGTGGACCTGGCTGCCCGGATTTTGAACAGGCGACACGGGGAGGATTATTATGCGTAAGCGAGCGGGAGGAGAGACGGTCATGGCGTTCAACCCTAAAGAGCATTTGACCAAACTGCGCGGCGCGGACTATCTCGAAGTGAAGTGGCGGCTGGTCTGGTTCCGGGACGAACATCCCGACTGGACTATCGAGACCGAGCCGGTGGTGCTGGATATAGACAAACAGGTGGCGATCTTCCATGCCACCATCCGCGACACCGAAGGCAGGATCATCGCCCAGGCGACCAAGATGGAAACGGCCAAAGGCTTTGCGGACTTCCTGGAGAAGGCGGAAACGGGCGCGGTGGGGCGAGCGCTCGCGATGTGCGGCTACGGAACCCAGTTCGCCCCCGAGTTCAATGAGGGAGAGCGCATCGTGGATGCGCCGGTGGCTCTCTCTTACGATCAGCCCCCTTCCGAGACGGCGCGAAGCGGAAACGGCAGGAACGGCAACGGGAAGGGCGCAAAAACCATGGTGGCCGAAACCGCCCCCATTCCGGAAACTCCGGCAGCCACCCAGGTGGCCGAAGCGCCCCTCTGCGCCGCCTGCGGCAAGGTCATCGCTCCGACCGCCAAATATACGGTGGAGCATCTGCTTAAAAAGAGCGTGGACCGCTACGGCAAGCCGCACTGCTTCGAGTGCGCCATCGAGATGGCAAAGCGGGAGAGCGAAAGCGAAAAATAACGCATCCGAGGGTTCGTGCCGGGATATCGAGAAAAGACGAAACATACGGTAACTTGGTTAAGGAGAGACGGAAATGGTGAACACGGTAACGATGGTCGGACGAATGGTACAGGACCCGGAACTCAGATATACCCCCAGCGGCGTGGCGGTGGCCCGCTTCACCCTGGCGGTCACGCGCCCCTTCAAGAACGCCCAGGGCGATGTGGAGGCCGATTTTATCGACTGCGTGGCATGGCAGAAGTCGGCGGAATTTCTGGCCCGCTACGGGATGAAGGGGCGGCTGACCGGCATCGAGGGCAGGCTTCAGGTGCGATCCTGGAACGCCGCCGATGGCAGCAAGCGCCGATCCGCCGAGGTGGTCGCCGAACGAATCCAGTTCCTCGATTCCCGGGGCGCGGCTGCGGCGGACGCCGCTGCGGTCCCCGCTCAGGCGGACACCGAGCGCGTCGAGGCGACGCTTTTCGCATAAACTGGCAGACCCGGCATGAACTGTAACGCAAACCCAACAAAGGCCGATATCCGGAAACGGACATCGGCCTTTTCAATTTCCGGGCAGAAACGCAGCCTGAACAGGGCGAACCTCCCAAAAGGGATTCCTCCCCTCGATAGAGAACTGGTCAGCAAAATCCATTAGAAGGAGCTTTCTTATGTTAAAGGTTGGCGTGGTCGGCTGCGGGCCGATTGGAAGAACTCATGCCGGAATCTATGCGGCCAATCCGAATGTCGAACTGGTATGCGTGTGCGATATCATCAGAGAACGGGCCGATTCGGCAGCAGAGACCTTCGGGGTGAAGCCCTATTACAGCGTGGCCGAGATGCTGGATGCGGAAAAGTTGGATATGGTCAGCGTCTGCTCCGCCGGGAAGGAAAACGGGGGCGACCATCACAAGCCCACCATGGAATGTCTGGAGGCCGGGCTGAACGTCCTGTGCGAGAAGCCTATCTCCAACAATATCGTCCATGCCCGGGAGATGGTGGCCAGGGCCGCCGAAAAGGGCGTCTATTTTGGCATCAACCTGAATCATCGCTTCACCCCTCCGGCGGCTCTGGCAAAGAAGTGGGTGGAAGAAGGCAGGCTCGGAACCCTCCTCCTGATGAATATGACGATGTGGATCGATAATCCCAACGAGACCTCGCCCTGGTTCCACATGCGTGCCCTCCATCCTCACTCGCTCGATATCATGCGCTTTTATTGCGGCAGCGCGAAAAAGGTGCAGGCGTTTTTCAACCGCGCGCCCCGCGCCGACGGCCCGGACGGCAGGCGGGTCTGCTGGTCGAACGCGCAGGTCAATATTCTCTTCGAAAACGGCGTGGTGGGGCATCTGACGGGCAGCTATGACGCCAATCCCGCGCACAACCTGGAGCGTTGCGAGGTGATGGGTGCCGAGGGCCGCTTCGTGCTGGACAACTGCTTCGAGGAACTCACCCTCTACCCGCGGCGCGGACAGGAGCTTGCGGTGGTCAGGAACAGCATCATGGGCGGCATGACCGGCTTCGGGGATACCTTCAAGACCCGCATCAACCGGTGGATCGAACAGGTGCAGGCAGGCGTCTCCCGCGCCGAGATCGAAGCCTCTGGCGAGGACGGCCTGGCGGTTCAGGAGATCATCGAAGCCGCCATCCGGTCGTGGGAAGAAAATTGCGTGGTGGAACTATAAGATCGGTGACACCCGCCCGAGAAAACCAGCCCGCCCGGGAGACCGACCTTTACGCTCCCATCCGCGATTACCTCATAGCTCAAGGGTACACCGTCCGGAGCGAGGTCAGGGATTGCGATATCACGGCGGTCAAGGGGGATGACCTGATCGTCATCGAGCTGAAGCGCCAGTTCTCCGTAGACCTGCTGATCCAGGCGACCGAGCGCCAGAAAGCGACCGAATCGGTCTATGTCGCGGTCCCGAAGCCTTCGGAGCGCGGGAAGCGCGGCCACTGGAAAGGGGTCCGGCACCTGCTGAAGCGACTGGAACTCGGGCTGATCCAGGTCGATCTGTCGGGGAGGGGCGCGGAGGTGGAGATCGTCTTCCACCCCCTCCCCTGCGAGCGAAAGCGCAGCCACAAGCGCAGGCGGGCCGTCCTGCAAGAGATCGAGGCCCGATCCGGCGAATACAACCGGGGAGGCAGCGTTCGCTCCCGGATCGTCACCGCCTACCGTGAGAACGCTCTTTTTATCGCCTGCTGCCTGGAGCGCTACGGCCCGCTTTCCCCCAGACAACTGCGCGCGCTGGGAACCGGAGATAAAACCCTCTCGATCCTGTCCAAAAACTTTCACGGCTGGTTCGAGCGGGCCGGCTACGCCCTCTATGCCCTCAAACCCGCAGGGCGGGAGGCGCTGCTGGAATACGCGGCTGTAGCCTGTTCATACTACAGCCGCATCGCTGAACTCCCCTCCCCTGTCAAAGCCCCCTGCGATCAAGAGGGCAAATAGGCTTATTCGCACTCGTAATCCACGACCAGCACATCGTCATTGATGGGGCGGATATATTTTTCGACGACTTCCTGGTGGGCCGGGTGCGGAAGGTAGGCTTCGAGGGCGGCCCTGTCGGTGAAGCGGACGACCAGACCGTAGGTAAAGCCGCGGCTCCGGTCGCTGAAGTTTTCGCCCACCGACAGCCGGGCGATGCCGGGAATCAGCTTTGCCAGGCTCTTCAGGCCATCGACCATCGCCTGCTTCTGCTCCGGGGTGGCCTGGGGGCGGATTTTGAAAAAGACGATATGCTCGACCATGAATCCTCCTGAAAATCGGGGATCGGGACATTATGCCCGATCCCCTCGATTGTTTCAGGGTTGTTCGCGCCGGACGCGGATTTTTCCTGCCCCGACAGGCTTGAGGGCGGGTTTCTGGCCCGCCGCTTTTTGGGCGCGGGCTTCGGCCCTCAGCGTTTCGGCCTCATGGCGGATTTCGGCCAGGTCGCGCTTCATCTCCGCCCAGCCGTACCAGTGCTGGTAGTCCGGGTTCATGTGGAACGCGCCCTGGAAGGCCCGCTGGCGATGCTCCAGAAACATCACATAAAGCTTCTGTTCAATAGGGTATTTCACCTCATAGAAGCGCAGCAGGTCCACATGGGGCGGATATTCTTTCGACCGTTCCAGAACGCCGTCTTTGTAAAGCCCCTGCACGATGGTGACCGCCTGGGCCATCAGCCGGTCGCAGTGGCGGATGATCTCGTCCCCGAGCGCCAACTGCTCCTGGGCGAAGGTGGGGGTGTGGCACTGGACGCATACTTTCGCCATCCGGTCGCGCTCCATCTGCCACTCCTCGGCGGACAGGCGGGCCACTTTCCCGGCCACCACCACCTTCAGCCGCTCGGTGGGCTGGCCTTTCTGATCCAGAATATTCAGCCCTTGCAGGATGGTGGCCCGGTCTTTCATCCAGGCCGCGTCCCTTTCCGGCAGACGCATCGCCAGGAAGCCCCAGGCCGTCTTGACTCCGTGGTCGCCCTCCGGCATGTGGCAGGTAGCGCAGACCGGGGCTCTCGGGGTTTTGAGGGATGCGTCGGCGGGCTTGGCGAACCAATCTTTGAGTGGGATTTCCCAATCCCACTGATTCTTTTCAACCGCATAGATGCTTCCGTGTTTGGAAGTGCTGTACATCTCCCACTGAGGGTGGTCAAACCCCATATGGCAGGTCTGGCAGGCTTCGGGCCTCCGGGCCTCCGCCGCCGTGAAGCGGTGGCGGGTATGGCAGGAATCGCATTTGCCTTCATCCCGCCCGATCCGGTGACAGCCGCCGCAGGCTTTCTCTCCTTCGATCAAAGGCTGGGGCTGGTCTTTGGTCGTCGGCATGGCTGTCATGGCGACCCAGGCCAGGGCGTGCTTTCCGGACTGGAACTGACTCACCTGCCCGGGATGGCACTTGGCGCAGCTTTTCGAGGACACCGACCGCCGGACCGCCGGATCCTCGCAGACCGACTTCGACCGGGAGACCTCCTTCGGGGCGTCGGCGGGCGGGATATGGCAGGCCACGCATCCGACCCCTGCTTCGGCGTGCTTGCTCAGCCTCCAGTCGCGCAGGGCGCTGCCCGATAGATTCCGCTGGGTGTGGCAGTCGATGCAGGCTTTGCTGTCCTCCGCAATTACCGGCTCGGCCCCGGCTGCCGCGCCCGCTCCGGGCCGCGCGCAGAAGGCTGCCACGGAGGCCGCCGCCAGCGCAGCCATCAGAACAACCCATCTTCCGATTTTCACAGTTCCTTTCCTCCTTCATTGGATGTAGAATCACCGATAATCCTCAGGGCAGAGGGTCGAACGATTTTCGATAGAGGGATAACTTCCAGGGCAGCGATGAACTGTCCCTGCGCTTCGAACCAGGCGGCATGAATGGCGCAGGCGATTTCATCGCTGCATATCGGGTTGCCCAGAAGGCACCGGGAAGAGAAGAGTGGGCCGCCGCAGGCTTCCAGGATCTCCCTCAGCGAGATCGCCTCCGCGGGCCGCGCCAGGGAGAACCCGCCCTTCGCGCCCCGGTGAGCGGCCACCAGACCCACGCGCGTCAAATCCTGGAAGATTTTCATGAGATAGCTCACCGGCACGCCGGTCGCCCGGCTGATCTCCGGCACGGACGCCGCCTCGCCCTCCGCCCGGCCGGCCAGATAAGCCAGCCCTCTCAACCCGTATTGCTGTCGCTTCGTGAGTTCCATAATAAAAAGGATAAACTGGAGTTTGATTTGATTGTTTTAAGATTATAGCATAGCTGGAGAATGCTGTCAAGCAGAAGAAAAGATTTGTGGCATGACAGCGGTTTGGAAAGTTCATTCCAGGGGGCGCGGACAGTCTCGCATGGGGCGGTCGTAACCGGGTGTGAGCAGGACGTTGGAGTAAAGGTTCGGATTTGGGGTGATCCTGGCCGATCCTTAGGGGCGATCCTGGTGATCGCCCAGCCGCTCTATTGTCGCATCTTTTTCAGGGCGAACGCGAGGTGCGCCCCTCCGACCTTATCCCTGTAAAAGCTACACGCTTACTCCAACGGGCTACTTAGCCGAAAATAGGGTTACACGATCAGCATGGCGTCTCCGAAGCTGAGGAAGCGGTAGCCTGCAGAGAGGGCTTCGCGGTAGGCGCTCAGGATGCGCTCCCGGCCTGCCAGGGCGCTCACCATGATCAGCAGGCTCGACCTGGGGTAGTGGAAATTGGTGATCAGGGCGTCCACCACCTGGAAGCGGTATCCCGGGCGGATATAGAGGCCGACCTTGCCCGCGAAAGGCTCCAGCGTCCTCGGGCCGGTAGCGGCGCTCTCCAGCGCCCTGACCGAAGTGGTTCCGACCGCCACCACCCGGCCCTTCGCCTCCGCCACCGCCCGGGCCGTCGAGGAAGGAACCTGGATATATTCCTCATGCATGACGTGCTTTTCGATCTCCTCACAGCGCACCGGCTGGAAGGTTCCGATCCCCACATGCAGGGTGATGAAGGCCGTACGGATGCCCTTCTGCGCTAGGGCCGCCAGGAGTTCCGGGGTAAAATGCAGCCCGGCGGTCGGGGCGGCGGCGGAGCCGGTCTGCCGGGAATAGACGGTCTGATAGCGTTCCGGATCGCTCAGGGCGGTTTCGATATAGGGCGGCAGAGGGATCTCGCCCCAGCGGTGGATGGCGGCCTCGATCTCCCCTTCGGTCTCCAGGGAGACGATGCGGCCTCCGCCGGGAAGCCGATCCACCACCCTGCCGCGGATCGCCCCTTCCCCGAAGAGAACCTCCGCCCCTGGCCCCATTCTGCGCCCCGGATGGACCAGGGCCTCCCACAGCGGCGGCTCCAGGGGCCTCAACAGCAAGAACTCCACCCTCGCGCCGGTGGGCTTCACGCCCCTCAGCCGGGCCGGGAGGACGCGGGTATCGTTGAAGACCAGGAGGTCGCCTTCATGCAGGTAATCGACGAGATCGGAGAAGCGGCGGTGTTCCAGGCCGGGCCGGGCGCGGTCCAGTGCCAGCAGGCGGGAAGCGTCCCGCGGCGAGATCGGCTCCTGGGCAATCGCCTCCCGGGGCAGCGAATAATCGAAATCTTCCAGTCGCATCTCTATCGTTTGAAATACCGCGCCAGCCAGAGCGCCAGGGTCAGGACCGCGCTCAGCAAAAGGCAGGTCGCGATGGGAAAATAAAAGGTAAAATTGCCCCGGCGAATATAGATATCCCCCGGCAGGGTTCTCCCGCCCGTCGAACGAAAAAGGGCTTCCAGTCCCATTACCGCCAGCCCCAGCAGCGCCACCCCCAGACCGACTAAAATCAGGGCCTTTCCCATGGTTTCCTCACTGTTGCTGCTTAAAAAACCTCCCAACCTCCTCAAGGGAGTCATAGGGGCTGTTGCCATCCTTCACTTGATGCTCTTCATCTCCGTCTTCGCTTCTTTGAAAAGAAGGATCGCCTGTTCCCTGTCCTCCGTCCGGTCATCGGTGAGGGAGCGGTTGAGCAGATCTACGGCCTGGAGGAGCAGGCTGAGGGCGAATTTGCGCTGGCGGTGCTGGGCCGCTTTCTCCGCCGGAGGGGTCAGCCCTTGCAGGAATTTGCCGATGCCCTCCGCCCTGGCCCGGAGCGCCTTGCCCTGTTTGAGGGCATCCGGGCGGGCCACGGTCAAGGTGGTGAGACCTTCGTTCAGCCCCTCCGCCTGGGCCAGCAGCATCGCCGTCTCGCTGTCGATGATCTTCGACCCGGCCTGATAGGGATCGGTTCCGCTCCCCTGCTGCGAGGCTGTCAGGTGGGTCAGGCTTTCCGCATACTGCCCGCGGGCCGCCAGCAGCTTTGCCATGCGCTCATGCCCTGCGGCGCTGGGCGGGTCGCTTTCGATCACCTGCTCGTATTGCTTCTGAGCCTCCTCCAGTTTGCCCTGGTTCCAGTAGACATCCCCCAGGGCGATCTTCAGGTCGGATTCCTTCGGGTTGGCGTTCAGAAGGTTCCGGAGCGACTCCTCCGCCTGGGAAAACTCGCCGGACTGCAAATAGAAACTGATCGCCATTTTCGCGAGCTTCGAGTTGGAGGGGTCGAACTGGAGGGCGCGGGCCGCCTCTTCCGCCGCCAGAGCTTTCAGGCTCTTGCGGTCATAGGCGCGGATGAGTTTTTCGCGGGCCTCGCTGTTCCAGGGATAGAGCGATACAGCCATCCGGTATTCCAGGATGGCCGGGCCGAGATCCCCGCGGCTCTGGTAGGTGTCGCCTAGGCTCATGTGCCGCTGGGATTCCTTCAGGTCGCCGCGCTCCCGCGAAGGCTGCGCCGGGGCCGCCGGACTGCCCTGATCGGTCGGGGCGAGCGGCGGGTTCTTGGCCTCCAGTTCCGCTTTCTTGGCCTCTAGCCGGGCCTTCTCTTCCTCCCGCGCTTTCCGACGGTCCGCCGCCATTTTCTGAAGGATGGGAGCCACTTCCTTCACCGTTTTCCGGGCAGGCTCGGTAAAATAGGGCAGCAGGTTGGTCTTGCCGGTAAAGGTGGACTCGAAGGCGAAGCGGTGCGATTTCTGAGTTTCCACCTCCACCATCGCCATGGAGATAGTCAAAATGCCGTCTTTTTTCTTGGCAGGCGGCGTATAGGCCAGGATGCTGCCGTAAAGAATATAGGGCACATCGGTCGCCGCCGCGATTTTGAGGGCCTGGGCCGCGCTGGTGATCCGCTTCAATTCGCTCTCGCTCAGCTTGTGTTCGTTCAAGGCCCGCTTGACCATCTGCGATTCCGGGTTGTACAGGAGCGGCTCCGCCGCCCCCGATTCTTCGAGGGCCTGCCGCAGGGCGATGGCGGCCTGCCTGCCGATGGGGTCGTGGGCCACCAGTTCGGGCATCACGGGCGGGAAGATCATCACCACCGGCGGAGACGATTGCCCCCGCAGCCCGGCGCAGACCACGGCCAGGCAGAAAGCGATTATCATTCGCAAGCGCATATCACTGACCCTCGCAGACGGCGATGGCAGCCTCGCAGCTTTCGATACCCTGCCGCGCGTTTTCGACATTCCTCCCGCTGGCGATGGCGGTCTGGTAGGCGCTGATGGCCTGCTGGTAGGCTTCCTTCGCCTGCGAATACCGCTGGAGCCGCTGGAGGCAGAGGCCCATCTGCTGGTGGATCGGCCCGGTATCGGATGCGGTCGAAAGGGCGTTTCGGTAGGCGGTCAGAGCGCCCTCGTAGTTGCCCGCCGCCTGGTAGCGCCGGGCCGCCGCCTCGCTGTTGCCGCCGGCCGCAGGCGTCGGGCTCTCTGAAATCGGCGCGGGCTGCCTCCTGGCCCGAGGCTGATCCGAAGCCTCATGGGTCGTAATATCGATCTGGGGAGCCGCATAACTCGGTTTGGGTCGGGACACCGGGGCCGATGCCCTCACGCTGCCTGTGCCGGGCAGAGGCGGCAACTGTTCCTGGGGCCGCGCCACGGTCAGCGGCATGGAGGGGATCGGTGGAAGGGAGCGGTCCACCTGTGGCTGCGCCCGGGGCGCGGGCGTCTGCACAGGCGCAGGCTCCCTCGGCTCTCCGATGGGATAAACCGCCCCGCCCTGAGCCTGCGGCGGAGGCTGCGGCTGCCCCTGCGTCTGGGATGCGCCCGATCCATCGGCATTCGGGTAGCTCTGAGGGGCCGCCTGATAATTCGGCGCATAGGCGTAATTCGGATAATCGGCTGCCGGAGCGTTCACCGGCGTCTCGGCTCTCGGGGCGGCCCCTTTGAGCATCGCCATCGAACCCACCAGCATGACCACCAAGGCGGTGACGACCGCAGCCAGAACGGGCGGGGAAAGCTTCCGCGCCAACGGATAGGCCGCAAGCGCCGGGGCGCTGTTCTGCATGAACAGCCTTCCCTGAAGCTGGGCAAGTTTCTCCCGGTCCGCCTCGCTCTCCGGGTTCGCCACCAGGACCGCCTCCAGCTCCGCGATGGCGGAAGGGATATCGTTTCTCCGTTCGTAGAGGCTTGCCAGAAGCGAATGGGCTGTCGCGCTCCGCGGATGAAGCACCAGGGCTGCCTTGCACGCCAGGATGGCGTCCTCCAGGGCATCCTGCTCGCTGGCGGCAAAGGCCCTGTCCAGAAATTCCGCCACCTGGGCCGCCGCCTCCGGCTCCAGCCCTCCGGGCGACGCCGGAGCCTGCCCGATGGCCGCTCCGCATTCCTTACAAAACTTGTTGTCCGCAGGGTTCGCCGTATGACACTGCCTGCATACCATGCTCAAACGCCTCCTTGGGCCATTGTGCGGTTTGGTTTTTGGGATGATTCGGATTGCCCCTACTCCCAGCGTAAATCAAAACAACTGGCTCTGCTGCGGCCTGGGCGCCGGCTCCGCGTAGGGCCTGTCCAGGTGCTGATAGGCCAGCCGGGTCGCCACTCGCCCGCTTTTGGTACGGTTCAGGAAGCCGATCTGCAAGAGATACGGCTCGTAGACATCTTCGATGGTGTCGCGATCTTCGCTGATGGCTGCAGCGATGGTATCGATCCCAACCGGCCCGCCGTCGAATTTCTCGATGATGACCCGCAGGAACTTCCGGTCGAACTCGTCCAGCCCCAGTTCGTCCACTTCCAGTAGTTTCAGGGCTTCGTCGGCGACGGTTCGGGTGATGACGCCGTTGGCCCTCACCTGGGCGTAATCGCGCACTCTTCTTAATAGACGATTGCAGATGCGCGGTGTTCCCCGGGACCTGCGGGCGATCTCGAAAGCCCCCTCCGGCTCGATCTCCACATCGAGAATGCTCGCCGACCGGACCACGATCTTCTGGAGGTCTTCGTCGGTGTAGAACTCGAAATAATGGACGATGCCGAACCGCTCCCGGAGGGGCGCGGTCAGCATTCCCGAACGGGTGGTCGCCCCTACCAGCGTGAACTTCGGCAGATCGATCTTCAGCGTGCGGGCGCTCGGCCCCTTCCCGATGATGAGGTCGAGATAATAATCCTCCATCGCCGGATAGAGGATTTCCTCCACCATCCGGTTCAGGCGGTGGATCTCATCGATGAAGAGAACCGTTCCCGCCTCGATATTGGTCAGAATCGCGGCCAGATCCCCCGGCAGGGTGATGGCCGGGCCGGAGGTCGTCCTGACATGGGCGTCCATCTCGTTGGCGAGGATATGCGCCAGAGTGGTTTTCCCCAGCCCCGGCGGCCCGTAAAGCAGCACGTGGTCCAGCGGCTCCTGCCGCATCCGCGCCGCCTCGATGGAAACCGCCAGGTTCTCCTTGATCTTCCTCTGCCCGATAAACTCTCTGAGCCGCCTGGGCCGCAGGCTGTATTCCACCTCATCCTCCGGCCCCAGAATCGGCGATATGAAGCGCGTTTCTTCCGTCATGGTAACTCCTCGGGGGTAGGGATGATCGGAGATAGGGCGCATAGCGATCCAGATCAGGGTGACTGTCCCGCCGGGGCGGGGGGCGGGACTCTGATAGACGGTTACCTAACCCCCCGGCCCCCTTCCCGAAACGGGCAGGGGGAGGGGATGGGGGGGTCAAGCACCGCACCCTCTCTCCCCCTCTCCCCGGAGGCGCTCCGGCGCATCCCTTCGGTTTCGGGGAGAGGGGCCAGGGGAGAGCGGTCCCCCCTCCCCCAGGAGCGGAGGATATTTCCCCTGATCTGGATCGCTATGGGATGATCGGAGATAGGGCGTAGGGGATAGAAAACGGGCTGTGCGTTCTTATAGAAGCTCTGCCACAATACCCCACCCCCATGCCCTACACCCTATCTCCTATCCCCTATCATCCCTACCCCCTAACTCTGCCTGCCCAGCGATTGAAGGGCGGCCCTCAGAATGGTGCGCGGGTCGGTCAGGTCGGGGCGGTCCTTAAGCACGGTTTCGGCGGCGCGGCGAGCGTCCGGCCGGCTGTAGCCCAGGGCCACCAGGCCCTCGATGACATCCTCCAGGGCAGAGCCGCGTTCCGGGCGAGCCTTTTGCTCCACCTTATGCGCCCAGGCGAGGGCGGCCATCTTTTCCTTGAGCTCCAGCACCATTCGCTGGGCGGTCTTGGCCCCGATGCCCGGGATGCGCTGGATGGTCTTCACATCCTCGCCGGCCACCGCCTGGGCCAGCGATTCTGGCGACATGGCAGACAGGATCGCCAGCGCCACCTTCGGGCCGATCCCGGACACGCCGATCAGCAGCTCGAACACCTCCTGCTGCTCGGTGTCGCTGAAGCCGTATAGGGTGAGGGCGTCCTCCCGCACGTGCAGGTAGGTGAAGAGCCTGATCTTCTCGCCCGCAGCGGGCAGCCCGGCCTGCGTGGATCCCGGCACAAAGATTTTATACCCGATCCCCCCTGCGCTGACCACCACATAGTCCTCGGCGGAAACGGCCAGTTCCCCGGCGACATGGGCGATCATCAATAAACGACCTTATTCAGCGGGTATTCCACGATGCCCTCCGCCCCGGCGCGTTTGAGCTTCGGGATGAGGTCGCGGGCCGTCCGCTCCTCCAGCACCGTTTCCACGGCCAGCCACTCGCTGTCGCTCAAGGGAGCGATGGTCGGCCTGCGGAGGGCGGGAAGGGTTCCGAGAACCGCCTCCAGGTCCGCGGCGGCCACATTCATTTTGAGGCCCACCATCCCCTCGGCCTGCAAAGCGCCCCTCAGGAGGAGGGCCATATTCTCGATCTTACCCCGCTTCCAGGCATCCTCCCAGGCATGGCGGTTGGCGATCAGGCGCGTGGTGGATTCCAGAAGCAATTCCACGATCTCCAGGCCGTGGGCGCGGATGGAGCTTCCGGTTTCGGTGTTCACCACAATAGCGTCCACCAGCTCGGGAACCTTGACCTCGCAGGCCCCCCAGGAGAACTCCACTGCGGCATGAACGCCGTTCTCCTCCAGCCATCGCTGGGTCAGGCGGACGTACTCGGTGGCGATCCGCTTGCCCCGGAGGTCTTTCACCCCGCGGATGGGCGAGCCTTTCTGCACGGCCAGCACGATCTTCACGGGCCGCTGGGTCTGCTTGGAGTAGGTCAGGTTTGCCACCTCCACCACATCGACCCCGTTATCGACGATCCAATCGTAGCCCGTCAGGCCCCCGTCCAGAATGCCGTCCTGGACGTAGCGGGGGATCTCCTGGGGGCGGATCAACAAAGCTTCCAGGTCGTCATCGTCTACCGTCGGCAGGTAGGAGCGGGAATCCACCAGGAAGTGATACCCCGCCTTGCGAAACATAGCGAAGGTAGCCTCCTGAAGGCTCCCTTTCGGAATTCCGATGCGTAACTTCATACGTCTGCCTTTCCTGTTGTATCATCTAATTTGGTTACTTTCATTATAACATACCTGACTTCTGAAAACAAGCCTGCCTGCATGGGATCATATTTCTTCCCTTGCGTTCTCTCCGAAAATATGCTAAACTAACAATATTATGATACTCAAGCAAGCTGTGCAGCAGTATCTCGCGAAGGGAGGGGATGACCATCAACGGCTCTCGTTTCAGCGTGCTTTTTGCCATTATCGTATTGATTTTGTTCGGCCTGACAGTTTCCTGGGGGGCGCTGGCCCGGTTGGAGGATTTGAGGTCGGAGGGAGAGCAAGGCCCCGATCTGTTCGACCCGGCGGAGCGTTCCCTTTTCATCAAAGCGATGTGGCCCCTCACGCCCACGGAGGCGCTTCCCGGCCTCGATGAGGCATCGGCCCTCAGGCAAGCTGACCGATGGGTGTGGGAGAGCGGCTTCTCGTCCCTCTCCGCCTTCCTGACGCCCGCCAGCGCGGGCAGCCTCCTGCCCCCGGGAGAACGCCAGGATTTACTCGGCGTCTTTACCCTGAAGGTGGGAGGCAGGGCGAAGGGCAGCCAGGCCAATGTCTATCGCGCCGCCGACGCGGTGCATGAGGCGGTCGTGGCCCCGGAGGAGGAGATATCCTTCAATGAAATCGTGGGAATCCGCACCGAGGAACGCGGCTTCAAAGCCGGGCCGATGTTCAATAACGGGGAAGTGGTGATGGGCGTAGGCGGGGGCATCTGCATGGTCTCCACCGCCATCTACAACCTCGCCCTGGAGGCCGGGCTGGCGATCCTGGAGCGCCACCCGCACTCCGGACCGGTTTCCTACGCCGCGCCGGGACGGGACGCCGCCGTGGTCTACGGAGCCTCGGACCTGCGCTTCAGGAACACCACCGGCCACTACCTGCTGATCCGCGCCCTGGACGAAGGGAGGCTTCTCCATCTGGCCCTGTACGGCACAAAAACGCCCGGCGAATCTGTGGAAATCCTCTCCCAAAACATGACCGACATCCCGGGCCGTGTGATCGTCAAAACCGACCCGGCTCTCCTGCCCGGCGAATCCGTGGAAAAGCAAAAGGAGCGCCCCGGCTTCGAGGTGACCACCATCCGGATCTTCCGCATGAACGGCAAACTCGTCCGGCGTGAAATCCTTTCCACAGACCGGCTCCCCGCCCGCGACGCCGTTGTCCTCATCTCCTCCCGCCCCCCTTCCGCCGACGTCTTCGCCATGAAATCCATCCCCCTGGCCGGCTACCTGCCCTCTCCGGGAACGGGAACCGTCTCGAAGGGAAGATAGGGGTCGGGATCGCTGTTTCGAGTTGAGCGGGAGTTCACACGATTTCACCCACCGCCGGTAGGAAGGGCCTGCCCCGCAGAGCTGTTTCAAAGTCGTTTCAAAGCACCTCACCCACCCTGACCCTCCCTCTCCTGGGCGGAGAGAGCGGATAGGGAGGCCAGTTTCCCCCTCTCCTGAGCAAGGCGTTGGAGTCAAGGTTAAGATCTGGAGCGACCCTGGCCGATCCGTAGGGACGAACCTCGTGTTCGCCCCATAGCGATCCAGATCAGGGTGACTGTCCCGCCGGGGCGGGGGGCGGGCCTTGGGGAGACCGTTCCCTAACCCCCCCGCCCCCTTCCCGAAACGGGCAGGGGGAGTGGATGGGGGGGGCAAGTGCCGCACACTCTGTCCCCCTCTCCCAGGGTGCGCTCCGGCGCATCCCTTGGGTTTCGGGGAGAGGGGCTAGGGGAGAGAGGTCACCC
>JADLDR010000177.1 GCA_020846535.1 Armatimonadota bacterium
ACCTGTAGGGGCGATCCTTGTGATCGCCCGCCCTGCCGGTAGGGCCGTTTTCAGGGCGAACAAATCGTTCGCCCCTACCGCCTGGTCGGAAGGAAAACTGAACCCTTACTCCAACGGGCTGCTTAGTCGCCGGTGAGGCCGACAGTGTCATCAAAAACCGCCCCGCATCCCCGATTCTCAGTTCCCTGCGGCCCTTCAGTCGGCGGGTCATTCTCACGGTGGCGATGGTGGGGACGTATGCCGGGATGAGCGGGGAATCGGGAGACGGTCGGCGCAGGGCTTCCAGGTGGCCCCGGATCAGGCGGCGCGAGGCCAAGATCTGCGCGGTCACCCCGGAGCCGGTATGCCCGGCAAATCCGTCCTCGCCGGACGCTTCCGGGTCGGCGGCAAAGGGGCGCGTCAGGGGATGCAGGGTCAGGGCGCTGCCGTCAAAGGCGTGGATCCACCCGCAGGCCACGTTGGCGCGGCTGGAAACGGTCTCTTCTCCGGCCTGATGGCAGACATCGGCGTCCCCGGAGGCGTCCACCACTGTTTTGCAGAGGAGCGCACCCCGCCCGCTCTTGTTTTCCACACACAGCGCCCGGATGCGGCGGCCCTCCCGGATGGCGGCGCAGAAGCGGGTGTCGTACCAGAGGTCCACTCCGTTTTCCAGGATAAACGCCTCCAGCGCCAGCAGGCAGGCCGCAGGGGCGAAGGTTGCCATATAGCGGGTGCGCCGCCGCTCCTGCACATCCCCTCCCGGCTGCCAGCATTCGGGGAGGCGGGCGGCCCCTTCCCGGCAGGCCAGCCGCAGCATTTCTTCCCCCAGCCCGCCGACCACCCGGCGGCCCACCCCGTCGCAGAGGAAGAGGTACATCACCACATTCCCCAGGGTTGCCAGCCCGCCCGGGGCGGATTCCTTTTCCACCAGGCAGACCCGCGCTCCATGGCGGGCGGCAGCCACCGCCGCCGTGCCCGCCATCCCCCCGCCCACCACGACAACCTCATACTCGCCCCAGACCGGCAGCGCCCTCTCCGGCTCGATGATGAACGGCTGCATGTTTTCCTCCTGACGCCCGCGGGCTGTGGATATACCGTCGTTTCATTCGAGGCAGGGGACAAAAATCCTACCACCGCTCGCAGCAATGCGCTTCGATCTCGTCTGCGAGCGGGATTATTTTATTTTTTCAAATCTTGACTTTATTTCTCGCCGCCGCTATAATATTATCAACACACAGAACGATAATCGTAGAAGCGGCTTCATCAGCGCCCCGGGAAGGAGGTGAGTGTCGGTCGTATCGGTCGTTCGAGCCAAAGAGGTCGTATTTCCAGGAAAGGAGACAAGTGCAATGCCAGCACAGAACCGCAAGGAATCAGGCTTCACTCTTATCGAGCTGCTTGTCGTCATTGCTATCATCGCAATCCTGGCGGCAATACTCTTTCCTGTCTTCGCGCAGGCGAGGGAGAAAGCGCGCGCGATTTCCTGTCTTTCCAATATGAAGCAGATCGGGAACGCGACAACAATGTACGTGCAGGACTATGACGAGACCTTCCCCTTCGTCCTGGCCTGCAACGCTCCGAGCCCCCAGGCAGGCACCACCCCGCCCCTGCAGCTGGAGCCCTACATCAAGTCCGCAGGCGTATGGGCCTGCCCTTCTTCCAACCCATCCCAGGTGCTTACCTACGATGCGGCCCGGGATGTGGCCCTCTGGAACGGGATATGGATGTTCCCGAAATCCTATGTCGGGAAGTTCCCCACCATCGGAGCCAGCGATAAAATCTTTATCAACCTCGGCTGTGGGATGACCGGCACCCCCAAGCGGCTTGCTGCTGTTGCCACCCCTGCAGAAACGATTGCGGTCAGCGACGCCTCCTGCATGTCGAACTGTGGCGGGACCCGCTCCATCTGGTCAGCACAGTGCAGCGTCTGGTGCAACACCTCGCTCATTCGCGGGAACGGAATCCGCCACCAGAAAGGCCTGAATGTGGTCTTCTGCGACGGCCACGCCAAATGGCTCCATGCCTCCTATGTCGCCAGCAACTGCGGTCGCCTCTTCGACCCGGGCCGGACGATGGACAATATAACGGTTTGGCAGAAAAAAGGCGTAGCCCAGCCGGCCAATGCCTACGATTGATCGGGGATAGAGAATAGTTTTCCTTTAAAAAGAGGGCTACAGGAATGCTCCTGTAGCCCTCTTCGTGGTTTTATCGCCTTCTTTTGCCGCTATTCAAGAGGCCAGTCCGGTAGCGCCTTGTGAATCCGCTCGATAACAGGCACATCCTTAGCGTCCGCGATCTCCCGTGTCATATCGGCGTTACCTCGCTCAGGATTCGCCTGCCGATGCGAGGCTTGATCGCGTCTTTGAGAACCAGGTCCACTTTCAGGCCGATTACATCGCTCAGGTAATTCTCCATTGCGATAAACTTCAACAGGCTGATGGATTCGCCGAAGTTAACCGGGATATCCACATCACGGGCAGCTTTCTGCTCGCCCCGAACGTATGAGCCGAATACACCTAACTCCTTGCAGTGATACCGCTTCTACAGCAATGGTTTGTGAGCTGACAGAATGTGTCGAATTTCATCGAGCGTTTTCACCGCTGCCCTCTGGTTCAGCCGCCCTATCCGAACTCTGATTCACCGATTGTTTCTATGAACACAACCCCACATCCTTTTACATTCTCCGGCTCCGGGATACCGGGAAGGAGCTTCGGCTTCGCTGTCGAAAAAAGGTTTGATTTATCACGATTTCCCTCAGGAGGGCTACCATGTCCGCTGTTCTGGAAAATCCATGCGTCCCCGATCTCCTCGTCCGGGAGGGGCGGGCGATCCCCCGCGGCTCCACCGCTCGCACCGAAGGGCTGCTGGAAGAGATGCTCCGCGCCGCCTGCGGAACCTTTGCGGAACAGGCCCGGCTCTATGCCGAGGCTCCCGTGCCGGAAGGGACAGGCCGCATGATGGCCGACGCCTACCGCTTCGCCTGGGCGCACCCGCGCCTGACCCCGGTGGTCCGGGACGGGGAGCTGATCGTCGGGGGCCGCCTCAGAAATACGGACAACGGCCCGGGATGGTGCTGGTATCCCGACGGCGGCGAGTGGTATATCGCCCATTTCGCGAAAAACACCCCGCCCGACCGGCCCGACATCCGGGACATGGCCGGGCGCGGCCTGATCTCCCCCCAGGGATCGCTCAACCACAAGGCGGTGGACTATGCGGGCTACATCCGCACCGGCTCCCTGGCCCTCGCCCGCCGCGCCCGCCGGAAGGCCGAATCGCTGGAGGGAGAGGCGAAAGAGTTCGCCCTGGCCTTCGCGATGGGCCATGAGGCCATGATCGCCCATGCCCGCGCCTATCGAAAAGCCTGCGAGGAGGCGGCCCGCCTGGCGTCGCCTGCGCGGGCCGCGGAGCTTCGCGAGATCGCCCTCATCTGCGAGCGCGTTCCCGCCCATCCTGCCCGGACATTCCGGGAAGCCTTGCAAAGCTTCTGGTTCGCCTATATGGTGGCCGGGGACGCCACGGGCCGCATCGATGTCTTCCTGAACGATTTCTACCGGGCCGACCTGGAGGCCGGGCGCATCACCCCGGAGGAGGCGCAGGAGCTGATCGAATGCCTTCTCATCAAGCTGCACGGGGATGTGATGGAGGGCATCGTCAATGTGAGTTCCGTCCAGACCATGACCCTGGGCGGCCTTCTCCCGGACGGCTCGGACGGCACCTCGGACCTCACCCGCCTCTTTCTCCGGGCGATCCGATCCGTCCGGCTCCTCCGTCCCACCGTCTACATTCGCTGCCACGACAGGACCCCTCCCGATATCCTCGATCTGGCGGTCTCGATGCTGGGGGAGGGCCTGAGCGAGCCGAACTTCTACGGCGACCGTCCCATCGTCGCCGGGCTGACCCGCCTGGGGATCCCTCTGGAGGAGGCCCGCGATTACGCCCTGAGCGGCTGCACGGAGGTGGTTTCCCCGGGCCTGGGCAACTGGGGCGCTCCCAACGGTTGGATCAACCTGGCCCTGCTGGCCCATGAGGCCCTAGAGGACGCCGCCGGGCAGGGCGCTGCGGATATGGAATCCTTCTGGCGCATCCTGGAGGCGCACACCGAACGGCTGACGGAAGCCTGTCAGGCGGCGAATGTCTGGGTGGACGAGCAGGTGTCCGACACCCGCTACAGCGCCACCCTCCTGATGCCCGTCTGCCTGGAGAAGTGCAGGGATATCGCCCACGGCGGCGCGAAAACCCATATGGGTCACTGGGAAGCCATCGGGCTGCCCAACGCTGCGGACATGATTTATTCGGCCCAGGCGCTTTCGTTCCAGGGAGGCGAGCCGCTGGCCTCCCTTATGGCCCGCATCGCCGCTGAGGACACCGGCCTCCTGGCCGCGATCCGCAGGCTGCCCAAGTTCGGGAACGGATCCCCGGAGGTGGACGGGATCGCCGCCCGGCTGGTGTCCCTGGTCGCGGACTCGCTGGAGCGCCGATCCACGCCCCTGCGCCCCGCCCTGGCGATGGGTCACCTGGCTGGAGGCGAGAATATGCACATCCCCTATGGCAGCCACATGGGAGCCACCCTCGATGGCCGCCGGGCCAGGCAGCCTCTGGCCGACTCGCTGGCCTCCTCCCAGGGGCAGGCGAACGCAGGGCCTACCGCCCTCATTCACTCTTTATGCGCCCTCGACCATTCGCGGCTGGTAGCAGGCAATGTCTCAACACTCCGGCTCGGGACGGACGCCTTCGCCACCCCAGACTCCCGCGCCAAGATCGCAGCCCTCATCCGGAGTTTTATCGTGATGGGAGGCAGCCAGTTGCAGATCAATGTGGCCGATGCGGAAACCCTTCGCAAGGCGCAGGAGCGCCCCGAAGACTATGCGGGGCTGATCGTGCGCGTGGCGGGCTACAGCGCCGATTTCACGCGTCTGGGCCGCAGCTTGCAGGATGAAATCATCGCTCGGACCGAAGGCTTATCGACCCGGACGCAAAGGAGCCATTCATGAGCCAATTTGCGATTGCCAGCGACAGCATCGATCCGAGCAGCGTCCCACAGCGAAAGCTATATACCGGAGCCTGCATCCCGGCGGTCGGGCTGGGAACGTTCGGGTCGGATCGTGTCTCCTGGGAAGAGGTGGCGGAAGCGGTGATGGGTGCGGCCTGTGTAGGCTACCGGCATTTCGACTGCGCCTCCGTCTACGGCAACGAACACCTCATCGGCCATTCCCTGCGCTCGATGATGCAGGGGGGCATCCGGCGGGAAGACCTCTGGATCACCTCCAAACTCTGGAACGACAAGCACGCCGAAGAGGATGTAATTCCCTCCTGCGAAAAGACACTCCGCGACCTCCGGCTCGATTGCCTGGATCTCTATCTGATCCACTGGCCTTTCCCCAACACCCACGACCCCGGCTGCGATGTCAGTTCCCGCAGCCCGACCGCCCGGCCTTACATCCACGAAAACTACATGAAGACCTGGCGGCAGATGGAAAAGCTGGTGGAGATGGGCCTGGCGCGTCATATCGGAACCTCCAATATGACCGTCCCGAAGCTGAAGATTCTCCTGCGCGATGCCGCCATCCGTCCCGCGGCCAATGAAATGGAGCTGCACCCCCACTTCCAGCAGCCCGAGTTCTTCCGGTTCGTCCGGGAGAACGGCATGGTTGCCATCGGGTACAGCCCCATCGGCTCTCCGGCCCGACCGGAGCGCGACCGGACGCCGGAGGACACCTTCCCTATCGAAGATCCGGCCATCCTCACCATCGCCGACCGGCTGGGCGTTCATCCGGCGGCGGTGTGCATCAAATGGGCGGTTCAGCGCGGGCAGGTGACGATCCCCTTCTCCACCAAGCGCGCCCACTACCTGAGCAACCTCCAGGCCGCCGTCACCGCCCCTCTCGCCGATGAGGATATGGAGGCCATCGCCCGGGCCGACCGGAACTGCCGCCTCATCAAAGGCCAGGTCTTCCTCTGGAAAGAAAACCAGAACTGGGAAGACCTCTGGGACGTGAACGGAGAGATCACGCCCGCCTGAAGCGACGCAAGGTTGAACCGCGCTCACAGGAGACGACATATATGGCGACCCGAACGATGACCGGAGTGGTGCTGCCCGGAAGCAGCACGGTGGAATTCAGGGAGTATCCGGTTCCGGAGCCGGGATGGGGCCAGGTACTGGTGAGGATGAAGGCATCCTCCATCTGCGGGAGCGATATCCGGGCCATTTACCGGGAGCACCTGGGAAAAGGCCCGGAGGGCTACCAGGGCGTGATCGCAGGCCACGAGCCTTGCGGCCGGATCGAAAAGGTCGGGCCGGGCTGCAAGCGATTCCAGCCGGGCGACCGGGTGGTGATCTACCACATCTCCGGCTGCGGCGTCTGTGACGAATGCCAGCACGGCTATATGATCAGCTGCCGGGGCGACTTCCGGGCCGCCTACGGCTGGCAGCGCGACGGCGGCCATGCGGAATATATGCTGACCGAGGAAAACACCTGCGTCCTCCTGCCCGATTCGCTTTCCTATATCGACGGGGCGCTCTGCGCCTGCGGCTTCGGCACCGCTTACGAGGCGCTCCGCCGGATGCAGGTCAGCGGGGCCAACCGAATATTGATCACCGGCTTGGGGCCGGTTGGCCTGGCCGCCGCCATGCTGGGCCGCGCCCTGGGGGTTTCTCGGGTGATCGGGACCGACCTCTCGGACGCAAGGATCCGGCTGGCCCGGGAACTGGGACTGGTGGACCACGCCCTGAAAGCCGATGAAGCCGCCCTGGATCATATCCTCTCCCTTACCGGGGGCAAGGGGTGCGAGGTCAGTATCGACTGCTCCGCGCGGCCCCGGCCCGCCTTCTGGCCTTGCAGGGAACCCGCGACTGGGGCCGACTGGCCTACATCGGAGAGGGCGGCACGGTCAGCTTCGAAGTCTCGAAATACCTCATCCACAAGCAGATCACTCTCTACGGCTCCTGGGTCACTTCCCTCAAGCATCTCGAAGAACTGGTGGAGCGCCTCGACCGCTGGGGCATCCACCCGGACCGTATCTGCACCCACCGCCTGCCTCTCTCACGCGCCGAGGAAGCCTACCGCCTGGCCGCATCCCAGGAAACCGGCAAGGTCTGCATCGTGTTCGAGGAAAACCAGCGGCAGATCGAGACAGAGCTTTCGCCTGGATGACGATATACGGTGTCGATGTCATTGCACGGTATCGATGCAGTCTGCGAGGAGCGCAAGCGACGAAGCCATCTCCCGGGTCACGCACACGGACAGAGCCGCCTCGTGCCTTTAGAAGGCTGGGGATTACCGCGTCGCTTATGCTCCTCGCAGACTGCATCGACTATATTGCGCTCTTTGCTGATTGCACCATTATGGCAAAAACTCTATGCGAATATAATTTGCGCCCCGGTTGGATGATTGCGGCCAAAAAGTCTTATCATTTCCTTATTTCTACCGATAATAGGCTCAGATTATCAAAAAACCGGCAAAAATACATCGATTCGGTGCGAGGCTCGTGCCGGAGAAGGTGTTCTTCTTTGTAACGGCAATGGTGTACCTCCAAAGGAGCAATCTCATATGCCTCGACCGCCGCAGAATCCTTATGAAATGGCTCTTCAGCAGATCGATCATGCCGCCAGGTGGATGACCTGGAAGCGCGCCGTCGTCAATATCCCCTATGGCAGAGCCAAGGGCGGGGTCGTCTGCAACCCGCGCCTTCTCTCCCGGGGCGAGATGGAGCGGCTGGCGCGCCGCTACGCCTCCGAAATCAGCCTGATCATCGGCCCCGAGCAGGACATCCCGGTCCTGGACGCGAACACCACCCCGCAGGCGATGGCCTGGATCATGGACACCTACAGCATGAACAAGGACTATACTGTCCCGGCAGTCGTGACCGGCAAGCCCCTGGAATGCGGAGGGTCGGAGGTAAGGGTAGAAGCCACCGGGAGGGGATGCGCCCTGGCAGGAAATGGGATGCAGGATTACCGCCGTCAGCGACTCCAACAGCGGGGTCGTCAGCAATCACGGCCTGGACATCGCCAGGCTGATGGAGTACAAACAGGTGACACGGACCGTTGCGGCCCTCCCCAACACCGAGCCGGTCGCCAATGAAAATATCCTCACCCTGGATTGCGATATTCTGATCCCCTCCGCCCTGGAAGGCCAGATCACCGCCGACAACGCGAAGGATATCTCCGCCCGGATCGTCTTCGAGGGCGCGAACGGCCCCACCACCCCGGAAGCCGATGCCGTCCTGGGCAAAAAGGGCGTTGTCCTGGTGCCGGATGTGCTGGAGAACGCCGGGGGCGTGGGCGTGGCCGTCTCCTATTTCGAATGGGTGCAGGACCTCCAGGCGTTTTTCTGGACGGAGGCGGAGGTGAGCCAGAAACCGGAGGAGATCATGCCCCGCAGCTTCGGGGAAGTTTTGCGGACATCCCGCAGGCGCGAGGTGAACATGCGTACCGCCGCCTACATCCTTGCCGTGGACAAAGTGGCCCGCGCCACTCAAATCCGGAGGATCTATCCCTAGCGGGACACCCTGTCGAACAATTTCCGCAAATCCTTGTAGCCGATCAGCTTGACGCCCAGGAAATCGATCATATCCTTTGTTTTGGGGTCGGTGAAGATCCGATATTCGTTCCAGCGAGCCTGCCAGTGGTTGGCGATGTGGCGGATCTCCTCGTCATCCATGCTGAGGTGGACGATGATTTCCGTTACTCCCGGCTTGAGATTGCGGAGGATGTTGTAGTAGTTCTCCCGGCGCTCCTCCAGGGTGTCCCCGCCCGCGCCCGTCACCAGCGTATCGATAAAAACGAAGCCTTCCTTTTTGAGCGCCGCCGCGGTCGCCTCCGCATCAATGCCGAATTGCCTGGATAGCGCCCGGATTTCCGGGGTGGGGGCCGGAAGCATGGGCATCACGTTCATCTCCCGGGCGGTCCGCGTGTAGACGGGATAGAACTTGCCTGCGAAGAGGGTTCCCATGTGGGAATCTATATGCGTCGGTCGGATGCCGAAGCTGCGGGCGCGTTCGATCTGGCTTCGGATCTCCTTCTCCACCTCTCCGGGGGAGGCTTTCAGGACTGTTTCCTCCACGCCCCGGGGCAGGAAGCCCTCTTTATCCAGGAGTCCGGACGCCTCCCCTGTCGGGGCGACAGGCCGCCAGCGGTAAAACTGCCATTCGCTGGTGAGGGTGAGGTGGACCCCGAAATCCGCCTCCGGATGCTCGCGGGCGTACCGGGCGATCTCCGGAAACCAGGGACAGGGAACCATGATCGAAGCGCAGGTCACGATCCCTTTTTCGAGGGCGCGGGTAGTGGCCTCGTTGACGGAATGGCACATGCCGGCATCGTCGGCATGGATGATGAGCAGCCTGTCATCGGCGCGGTAGCCCAGCCGTTCGGCAAGAGGCTTCTCTTCCGCCCGGGCCGGGGCGGAAAGGCAGGCCAAAAGAAGCAGGCAGGCCGACAGGCAGGAAAGAACGGTCATGCGGGTTGCCTCCCTTTCTCGTTTCTCCCTATGTTTCGGCGCAGCCTGCTTCTCTCCTTGCGGGCGCTACGCTTCCAGCGCCGCGTTCATGGTGATTTCGGCGTTCAGCAGGCGGGAAATGGGACATCCTGTTTTGGCGTTCAGGGCCGCCGCCTCGAATGCCGCCTGATCCGCTCCCGGCACTCGCGCCGTCACTTCCAGGTACGCCCGGGTCACCGAGAAGCTGTTATCTACCTTTTCCAGGGTGACGGTGGCGGTGGCGCGGATGCTCTCCGGCTTGAGGTTGGCGCTGCCAAGCTGGACGCTCAGGGCCATCGAGAAGCACCCGGCATGGGCCGCGGCGATCAACTCCTCGGGGTTGGCACCGATCCCGTCCTCGAAACGGGTGGAGAAGCTGTACTGTGTCTCCTTCAGGACGCCGCTCTGGGTGGAGACGGTTCCCTTGCCGTCCTTCAGGCCGCCATTCCAGACGGCAGGGCCTTTTCGCTGCATGGCTCCTCCCTCCATCGAGCCGGCCTCCCAAATGGCAGGCTCGGTATTTTTGCTATATAACCCAAGTTGCTACCCAGGAACAATGGCGGCAGGATCGTCCCGTAGGGGCGCGATTCATCGCGCCCAGCGGCCTTTGAGGGCGCGATGAATCGCGCCCCTACCGCGCAAACGACACCCAACCCG
>JADLDR010000178.1 GCA_020846535.1 Armatimonadota bacterium
GAGTAGGCTGGCGATTGCGGATGCAGAGAACCGGGGCAGGTGCGAGCCGGGGCCGGAGAGCGGGCTGAAGATCACCCCTGAGCTGGGTTCCCGAAAGAGGTGATTGAGTAAGGAACTCCGGGCGCTCCATGCGAGCGAACAGGCTCCCGTTACAGAGCCGCGGTATCGGGCGCTTTGCGCCCCGCACCGCACGAGGCGGCAGTCGCGAGGCTGCCGCATACCAGGGTGGTACCACGAGCATCAACCCCCTCGTCCCTGACATCGGAGACGAGGGGGTTTTTGGCGTTATAAGGAGGCCGGAAACATGCCCAGAGTAGCCATCTATGACACGACACTGAGGGACGGGTCTCAGGGGGAAGGCATTTCGTTTTCCATCGAGGACAAGATCAAGATTGCCCGGCGGCTGGATGAAGCGGGAATTGACTACATCGAGGGGGGCTGGCCCGCCTCCAATCCCAAAGACATCGCCTTTTTCGAGCGGGCGCGCGAGATGAAGTTCGCTCACGCCCGGATCGCGGCCTTCGGCAGCACGCGCCGGGCGCGGGTCCGGGCGGAGGAGGACAACAACCTGCGCCGTCTGGCCGAAAGCGGAGCGCCCGTGGTCACCATCTTCGGGAAGACCTGGGAATTTCACGTCACCGAGGCCCTCCGCGTCTCCCTGGAGCAGAACCTGGAGATGATCGCCGATTCGGTTCGCTACCTGAAAGAACATATCGGAGAGGTGATCTACGATGCGGAACATTTCTTCGACGGCTACAAGGCCAACCCGCGCTACGCCCTGCAAACGCTCAAGGCGGCCCTGGAAGGCGGGGCGGACATTATGGCCCTCTGCGACACCAACGGCGGGGCGCTGCCGCACGAGGTGGCGGAGATCATCCGCGCTGTCCGGCAGGAGATCGGCGGCCCGCTCGGTATCCACGCCCACAACGATTCCGAGGTGGCGGTGGCGAATTCTCTGGCGGCTGTCCGGGAAGGCTGCCTCCACGTCCAGGGAACCGTGAACGGCCTGGGCGAGCGGTGCGGCAACGCCAACCTCTGCTCCATCATCCCCAATCTCGCCCTGAAAATGGGCTTCGAGTGCCTCCGCGAAGGGGCCGTTCAGGAGATCACCTCCCTGGCGGCCTATGTGAACGAAGTCGCCAACATCGTGCCCAACGACCGGCAGCCCTTCGTCGGCCAGAGTGCCTTCGCGCACAAGGCCGGGGTGCATGTGGACGCCATCCTCAAGCACCACAGCACCTATGAGCACATCGCCCCTGAATGGGTCGGGAACAGCCGCCGGATGCTGGTCTCCGAACTGTCCGGTGGCAGCACGGTGATGCAGAAGGCCCGCGAGTATCATATCGAGCTGGACAAAAACTCGCCGGAAACGCGGGCGATCCTGGAAGAGATCATGCGCCTGGAAAACCAGGGCTATGCTTTCGAAGGGGCGGAAGGCTCTTTCGAGCTGCTGCTCCGCAAGCACACCGGCTCCTACCGGAAGCTTTTCGATGTGAAGGGATTCCGAGTGATCGTGGAGAAGCGGCCCGGAGAAGAAGAGATGGTGACCGAGGCTACCCTGAAGCTGTCGGTGGATGGCCGGGAGACCCACACCGTCGCCGAAGGAGACGGCCCGGTTCACGCCCTGGACTCCGCCATGCGGAAGGCCCTGGAGGAATTCTACCCCTGCCTGTCTCACATCCGCCTGACCGATTTCAAGGTGAGGGTGGTCAATGTCAAGGACGGAACCGCCGCCAAAGTGCGCGTTATGACCGAATCCACCGACGGCAGCGCCTCCTGGTCTACCGTCGGCGTTTCCACCAACATCATCGAGGCCAGTTGGGAAGCCCTCCTGGGCAGCGTGGAATATGGCATCCTGTGCGCGGGGAAGAAGTAAGGACACAGATCATCGTTCGTTCGCTATAGGGCGCTGACGACTTCGCGTCTCGCCAGGACATCGACACAGGCTTTATGGCGAACGAATTCCATATTCCTCCATAGTCGGACAGTTCATCAATCCCTTGATTAAAATATTTACGTATTTTATTGATTAACACTTGCAAGGATATTTCGATGTCCTCTGAAATCCTTCCCCTGGACGGGAAGTGGATGTTTCAACAGGCCGGGCCGGAAACGCCTTCGTTGGAAGACCCCGGCTGGCTTCCGGCCCGTGTTCCCGGCGTGGCGCATCTGGATTTAATGGCCTCCGGCCAGATACCCGATCCCTTCTACCGGCTGAACGAACTGGAAGCGCAGTGGGTGGAAGACCGAGACTGGCTCTACGCCCGTCGATTCGATCTGCCCGAAGGCTGGCTGGAGTTTTCCGCTATAGAACTCCAGTGCGACGGCCTGGACACCTTCGCCGATATCGCCGTAAACGGCAGGCCGCTGGCTTCTACGGACAACATGTTCCATCCCTGGCGCTTTGCTATCAAAGGCTGCCTGCGTCCCGGCAGCAATGAGATAACCGTCCGCTTCCGCTCCGCGGTGGCCGAGAGCGCGAGGCGGGCATCGCAGGCTCCGATCCCACTGATGTCCGCGGAGTACAAAGACCGGATTTATATCCGCAAGGCCCAGTATGCCGGTGGCTGGGACTGGGGGCCGCGTCTCATGACATGCGGCATCTGGCGGCCCATCCGCCTGGCGGCCTGGGACACAGCCGCCATCCGGTCCGTCTACATTCGTCCGGTGGAAATCTCGCCCGATAGAGCATTTCTTCGGATTCAGGCCGATATCGAGGCTTTCACCGCGCTTTCCGGCAGCGTCCGGGTGGCTCTTTCCAGACAGGGCCAGGTATACGCTGTCAAGATCCCTGTCTCCGCCGAGCAGGGCGCGGTATCGGTCTCCGCGGAGACGACCATTGAAAATCCTACCCTCTGGTGGCCCAACGGCTACGGGGAGCAGGCGATGTATGACATTCACGCCGTTCTCGAATCGGAAGGCAGGGAACGGTCAGCATGGAGCGGCAGAACCGGCCTCCGGAAAGTGGAACTGGTGCGCCAGCCGGATGAGCAGGGAGAGAGCTTCATCATTCGCATCAACAAGCGGAGCATTTTCTGTAAGGGGGCCGATTGGGTTCCCGCCGACAGCTTTCTACCCCGAGCCACGCCGGAGCGGTACAGAGAACTGGTGGCCCAGGCGCGGGACGCCCATATGAACATGCTCCGCGTCTGGGGCGGCGGCATCTATGAGGATCCGGCCTTCTTTGCCGCATGCGATGAGATGGGGATCATGGTCTGGCAGGATTTCTGTTTCGCCTGCGCGGAATACCCGGAGGACGAGTGGTTCCATGCCCTCGTCGAAAAGGAAGCGCGGGAAGTGATCCCTCTTCTCCGCAATCATCCCTCCCTGGCGCTCTGGTGCGGCAACAACGAAAACCACTGGGCCTTCGACGAATGGTGGCCCGGGCGCGACCGGCACTACGGTGAGACTATTTACGATCAAATCCTCCCCGCCGTCTGCGCCGAACTGGATCCGTCCCGCCCCTACTGGCCCGGCAGCCCCTACGGCGGCCCCAGAGCCAACTGCGACGAATGCGGCGACCAGCACGTATGGAACGTCTGGTCCGGCTGGGGGACAGCGGGCGGCTACCTCCACAATCAGGGCCGGTTCATCAGCGAGTTCGGGTTCCAGTCGATGCCCACCTGGCAGGCGGTTCTCTCATACACCGACCCTGAGGACCGCTACCTGTTCAGCCGCGCGGTCGACCACCACAACAAGCAGGTCAGTGGTAATGCCCGCCTCTGCCGCTTCCTCCCCGAATACTTCAAAATGCCCGCCACCCTGGAGGATTTCGTCTACCTAACCCAGCTTGTCCAGGCGGAGGCCATCAAGACCGGGGTGGAGCACTGGCGCAGGCGGATGTTCAATACGGCAGGCACGCTCTACTGGCAGTTCAACGACTGCTGGCCGGTCGCAAGCTGGTCATGCCTGGATTACCCCCGGGGCCGCAAAGCCCTCTGGCATTTCAGCCGCCGCTTCTATGCCCCGATCCTGGTCAGCTTCGCGGATTCCGGCAGCGGGCTGGAGGTCTGGGTCACCAGCGACCGGGCCGAACCCGCTCAGGGAACGCTGAAAGTGTCCGCCATCACCTTTACTGGAGAAACCCTTTACGAGCGTTCGGAACCGCTCACCATTCCCGCCGATGCCTCGATAATGGCCGCATCCCTGGAACCTGCCCGGCTCCCCCTCGGCGATCTTTCGCAATGCTTTCTTCATGCCACCCTGTATATCGGGGAATATCCGGCTTCCGAAAACAGTCATTTCTTCGCCCCTTTCAAATACCTCAAACTGCCTGAAGTGCGCCTGCGGCCTCAGATCAGGACCACCCGGGACGGATACGACATCACCCTGGTCTCGCCTGTCCTGGTCAAATACGCCTATCTGGAGGTAACCGCCTGGGAAGGCCAGTTCGACGACAACTTCATCGATCTTCTCCCCGGCCGGCCCAGAACCGCTCACTGGCAGGCTCGCAGCGAAAAACCAATCCCCACACAGTTTCGCAAAGACCTGAAACTGAAGTGCCTGCGGTAAAATGCAGCAGAGCCGGAAGGGGAGTCCTTCCGGCTCTGTTATATAAAACAGCTACAACACAATCTCTTCATCGCTTTCCGGCGGCACAATTCCGAGAAACTCGCGATATATCCTCTCCTTGTATTCCGGGCCGATTTCGTTGACAGCATTGATAAAAGCCGTGTAGGTTCCCGGCCCGCCAACTTTCTCCCAGAACTCCGAACCGATCAGCACAACCGGATCTTCTCTCATATTAAACCAACGAGATGGAAAGCTCCAGCTATAATTTTCTCTCAATCCGAAGGGATTATAGGGCAGGGAGTAGTAAGCCTCATTGATTTGCGGAGGCTCCATGCTATACAACTTAAGAATTTTTTCTTTGCTAACTTTGGTTATATCACTGTTCGGTAGAGGGGCTTTCAATTCAAAGGCGTAACACTTATTTTCCAACCTGTCTTCGACATATACATCAGCCACAACAGTGACAGGAATAGGTTCGCCCTTTCCCTCCAGTACATAGGCAAGCTCAGTATTCCAATCCGGTGGTATCCGCCTCTGTCCCTCAACCGGATGCTCCAATTGATCGAGGACTTGCTGAATGCGAGCCAACCGTTCCCTTTTAACATTTCCAATTATTCTGCGTCCCAGTTCTCCGTAGCCTGCTCCTTCAAGCGCCGCCACCACCGCCAATTTCTCCCAGACCGACCCGAAAGGGGTCACGAACCTTCGCTCGAAATGTGAGCCTTTAAAAATCTCATCGGGAACCAGGGCAGCATATAACGGTCTTTTCGCTCGATGCTCATCCTTGAGAAAAGGATCTTGCTGAAGTACTCTGAGCATCACTCTATCCATCATCTGCTTAATAGTGGTTTGTATGGCGGATTTCATCCGTGCTTCACGTTCATTCATGTGGGAATATCTGGTTCATCTTTTTCTCCAAACAAAAACGCTTTCATAAAATTCGGTGGAGCGTCTTCCCGTACGGCGGTTTACATGCCTCAAAATGACGGCTTCCAGATCAACCCCGATCAGATCCGCAATGCCGTCATAAAGGTTATAACGGTCTCCGGCCACCACGATGAGCCTGCCCCCGGTCGGCATAGAATTGAGTATATTCGCGAAAACGGCGGCGATATCCTGTTGATATTGTCTTTTCGCTTTCTGGCTGGAGCCGTTCGCGGCAGCCCCGATTTCCAGATCGCCTCTTTCTTCCAGCCCCAGGAGATGGTAAGCATAGGCATGTTGTTTATGGTAATCGATCAATCCCACATAAGGAGGACTTGTAATCACCCCATCCACCGACGGAATATTCGAGGTCCGGCTATCGCCATGGATGATTGCGGCAGTTGCTTCCGTCTGAACCAAGGCATATTCCTTTATTCGCCAAATCGTATCCGTACTATATCTTTCGAGGAACTTAAATGCTTCTGTTGTCGGTTGGCAGTTGCGGGAATGTTTGTAACACCAGTAGGATTCGGTTTGAGGCTGTTTGGGGAAATCGAGATCGAAATGCGTTGTCAACCGGGCTGACCGAGATGACCGGGAAAGGATGACTTTGAGCAAATCGGTATAGGTATAGCCCCCCTTCTCAATGAGGCTGCGGTATGTCAGCAATTCCTGGAGGGCTTGTGGAGCATACCACTCCTTTAGGTACTGACTATCGGTTTCCAGCAGTTCGATATCTATATCCCATAAACCCGGCAAGCACCCGGAAGATCGGGTTGCCAGACGGGTCTTTTCTAGCACATCATACACTTCGCGCGCGGCTTTCTCCGAGTCATAGCGCATCGTTTTGGCCCGGCAGAGCATCACATTGAATTCGGATACGTCGTATCCAATACTATGAATACCCAATTCCTTGGACTGGACCATAGTTGTGCCTGAACCGCAGAAAGGGTCGGCTACCGTTTGTCCCGGAACGAAGTATTTTCGTAAAAATATCTCTACTAGCTGCGGAATGAATTTACCCAGATAAGGATGAAGCCGATGAACATGCTTCGTTCGTTCTCTCTCCGGCAGGTCTTTTTCCCTCCAGTTGAGGTTAAGACTTTCGAGAGGCGTTTCAGCCTGCACGGTAGAGGCTATCGTGGGATGCTCCTCTCCTTCGTATAAATAAACTCGTCTTTCTTCGTTAGTCAGCATGGAGACGCCACCTTGAATTGTGTTTTCTGATTATATAGTTCTATAAAATAAGAAGATTTCCTTCTTGCATCAGAGGAGGGATAGCCTGCCAAAAAGGATAACTATTATAGCAAATAAAGCCACAAAGGAGACCCGCACCATGCCCACTCCTGCACAGCAGAAAGCCTTTTTCGAGGAAAACGGATACCTGATCGTCGAGGATATATTGAACGCGGAGCAGCTTGAGGAACTCCGGCGGCGTGTGGATATCGCCCTGGAGGGCAAGGAGCCGCAATTCGGGGATTTCGAAATCCAGTGGGAGCCTTATGCCAGGGAGCGGCCCGACCTGCCCCGGGCGCAAAAAATCCGGGTGATGTTCCACCTATGCCACCGCGACCCGTTCTTCTGGAGCCATGCCGTCCGTCCCGAAATCCTGGATATCGTCGAGCTGCTGATCGGGCCGGATATCAAGATCTACACCGACCAGATGTTTGTCAAGGCCCCGCTCCAGGGCACGGCGGTTCCTTACCACCAGGATTCGGCTTACTGGCCCGTGGAGCCGCCGAACCTGGTAAGCTGCTGGATGGCCCTGGACGACGCCACGGTGGAGAACGGCTGTGTCCGGGTGATTCCGGGGAGCCACAAAGCGTTGCTTCCCCATCACCACTACCCTGAAAGCATCCAGTCCCTCGGCCTGGAGGATGATGAGGTGGATGCCGACCGGGAAATCCCCGTGGAACTAAAAGCCGGAAGCTGCATGTTCCATCACAGCCTTCTTGCCCACCGGAGCGCCCCCAACCGAAGCCCGCACTACCGCAAGGGCCTGGTCACCATCTACCTGCCGTCCACCCTCCGATTCACCCAGCCGTGGGATTTCAAATACGGGTTCAAGCTTCTCCGGGGGAAGGAATATCCGGGCTCCGTTTGATCCTCAGCGAAACTATGCTGCGTTTTTTGCTTGCGTTATATACGCATTCGGGGGCAACAACAAAGGGGCAACCTGATGGGCCGCCCCTGCCTATAGACAGAACAAATTGAAGTCGCATCATCGAGCGATGAGCAACCGGACCATCCTCTCTTGCCGCCCCTGCACCCAGGTGATGCCTCTCGCTGAGGACAGGCGCTCGTTTTATGGAGATGGGCTGCCCCTACGGACAGCCCCGTTGACCTTCATCCCCGAATCCCCGCCCGACTCTGAAAGATTGCCAAGGCTTTCCCTTCAGCGACGCCGTCGCCGCAGCCAGCAGGGCGACTGTGCGCGATGAAGCCCAAACCGTATAGCCTCAGAACGGCCAGGTTTCTTACAGCGATATACGGGAGATGCGGCAAGAAGGATGCAGCCCCATCAATATCGTATCGATAGTGAGTGCAGAGCGAATATTCTGCGGCTTCCCTTGTCGCTCGGCGGCGGGGGCCGTCGTCGTATAGTTGAGGAGCCTGACACATGCGCCGATTCCCGATCCTGTTCATACTTCTCTTGATCATCCCTCCGGCTTCCGCCCGGAAGAGCGGCGGGGCCGTTTCCCCTGCCGGAGAACGCCTGGTCAAAATCGACCGCGCTCCGGGCGCGGTGAGCGTTCTCCCCACCGGGCGGCTGTTGACCCCTTACGGCAAACAGATCGTCGTGCCTCCCCATCCCTACGGACTCGCCCTCTCACCGGACGGCAGGACTCTGATCGCCTCCTCCAACGGAACAGGCCCCTTTGCCCTCACCGTCATCACCGGGCTTGACACAGCGGAGCCAGCCGTGCATACCATCTCCGAAGCCGAGGACGCGGAATTGAAGAGTCTCTACCAGGGAATCGCCGTCTCCCCGGACAGCAGGACTCTCTACGCATCCGGCGGCAACGACCGCTCCCTGCATATCTTCGATCTCGCGACGCGCCGCCGCCAGGCGAAAATACTCCTGGACGGTGACGGCTATGAAGAAAGCCTGCCCGGACAGATGGCGCTTTCGCCCGATGGCCGCATCCTGCTCATTGTCGACCAGGCCAACTACCGGCTGGTCGTTTTCGATACGGCAAAGCGGAAAGTGGCCGCTTCCGTCAAAACCGGGCGCGCGCCCTTCGCGGTCGCCTTTTCCCCCGATGGCCGGGCGGCCTATGTCGCCAATATCGGCCTGTTCGAGTACCGGCCTGTCGAGAAAGCGGAGGGCAAGGATGCGCGGGGGCTGCCTTTCCCGCCCTTCGGCTATCCCTCCCGCCAAGCCCGCGAGGGAACCGTCATCGATGGCCGCCGCGTTCCCGGCCTCGGCCCGGCGAACGTCCCGGAAGCCTACTCCGTCTGGGCCTTCGATGTCAGCAGCCCCTCGTCTCCACGCCTCTCCTTTCGCGTCAGCACCGGCGTTCCGGTCTCCTATACCGAAGAAGAGGAAGAGATCGAGGATAAAACGGTGGGCGGCAGCGCCCCCTGCGCCCTGGCCGTTTCGGACCGGTTTGTCTATGTTTCCAACGCCAATAACGATACCGTCCAGGCGATAGCTCGCAGCGCTGGCAGAATCGCCGGCTCCGTGCGGCTGTCCGGACTTCTCCCCCGCCCGCTCCGCCCCTTGCGCGGGATGACCCCATACGGCCTGGCGCTTTCGCCGGGCGGTGGAAGGCTCTATGCGGCCCTGGCTGGTTTCAATGCGGTGGCGATTATCGATACGGCCCGCCTGCGGCCTCTGGGGATGATCCCGGCAGGATGGTACGCCGCGCAGGTGGCCCTCTCCCCAGACGGCGGGAGGCTCTATGTGGCGAACGCCAAAGGCTTCGGCTCCGGCCCCAACGCCGGCAAGGATTTTGCGCGCGGCCCGGAAGGAACAAGCATCGGTCGCCTGATGAAAGGCTCCGTTTCCATCATGCAGACGCCTCAGGATAAGGATTTGGCGGCCCTAACCCGCCGCGTCCTTGCCAACAACGGTGCCCTGGCCGCCCCGCCGAAGCCCCAGGGGCTGCCGCCCATCCGCCATATCCTCTTCATCACCAAAGAAAACCGCACTTTCGATGAGGTCTTCGGGGCGCTTCCGGGCGTGCGCGGGGACGCATCCCTGTCCCGCTACGGCGTTCCGCAAAAAGTGGAAGGGGTCGAGGGCGGGGAAGCGGTGATCGCCATGCCCAACCACATCGCCCTGGCCCGCCGGTTCGCCATCTCCGATAACTTTTACGTGGACTCCGACCATTCCGCGGACGGCCACCGCTGGCTTGCCGGGGTCCCACCGAACCACTGGGCCGAAAGCGTGGTCAGCGCCGCTTACGGCGGACAGATGTCCGACAATCCCGGCTCCACCGCCCCGGGCCGCCGCATTCTCTTCGGGTCCAATTCCTCGGTGATGCCGGAAGACTACCTGGAGGCAGGCACGCTCTGGCATCACCTCGCCCGCCACAGCATCTCGTTCCGCAACTGGGGCGAAGGCTTCGAATTCGCAGGCATCGATGAAGGCCCGGGCCTGAAACCGACCGGATCGCGCCTGCCCCTCAATATCCCCATGCCTCAGCCCTTATTCAAGAACACTTCCCGAAACTACCCGGGCTTCAATATGAATATCCCCGACCAATACCGGGCCGATGTCTTCCTCAGGGAGTTCCGGGAGCGGTACGAATCCGGCCAGGAGCCGCTTCCCCGCTTCATGTATATCCACCTCCCGAACGACCACGGCGCAGGCCCCCGGCCTCAGGACGGCTATCCTGCCGTCGCTTCCTACATGGCCGACAACGACCTGGCCCTGGCCCGCATCGTGGAGCATCTCTCCGGGTCCCGGTTCTGGAAGGACTTCGCCATCTTCGTAACCGAAGACGATGCCCAGAGCGGGGTCGATTCCGTGGACGCCCACCGATCCCTTCTGATGGTCGCCTCGCCCTGGGTGAAGCCGGGCTATGCCTCCAGGCGGCATGCCGACATTTCCGCCATCCAGCACGCTATCTACGACCTGCTGGGCCTGCCGAACCTGTCCCTCTACGACGCGCTGGCCTCCGACCTGTCCGACCTATGGACAGACCAGCCCGATCTTTCACCCTATGCAGCCCTCCCGGTCGATACCCGCCTTTTCGATCCCGCCCGGGCGAAAGACCCCCTGGACCCCGATTACCGCAGCGCCCGCCTTCGCCCTTCCGGCCCGGTAGACGACCCAGACGAGATAGAACGCCTCCGCCGCCTGGACGGCCTGGACTAAGCAGGGGGATTGACTGAATGGTGATAGTCAACATCGATGCAGTCTGCGAGGAGCGAAGCCTGAAGCAATTTCCAGGATTTCAATTCCCGGAGAACTCGGTTCTGCTGTGGGCCTGGAGATTTCCGCAAACCTTGATCTCCTCGCAAGGACAGACAGGCGAAAGCTCTGATAAAAAGAAAGGAAACGGTTTTGAAACCGAAAGGCTTTACCCTGATCGAACTGCTCGTCGTCATCGCGATCATCGCGATTCTGGCGGGTATTCTCTTCCCGGTCTTCGCCCAAGCCCGCGAAAAGGCCCGGTCGGTGCGGTGCATCAACAATCTCTTCCAGGTCGGCAAGGCCATGCTGATGTACCTCCAGGACTATGACGGCAGGATGCCCGATCCCGCCTGGAGCGAATTGCAGTTTCTTCCCTCGCCCCCCTACCCGCCCTATCCCGGGCCGTCCGCGCTGAGGCCCTATACCCGCGTCGGCTGGCTGATGCCCCTCTGGGATCCCTATCTCAAAAACCGCGAGGTCTGGCGCTGCGCTTCCATCCCGCCTTTCGCCGGGGGGACAGTCTGGACGGATTATTTCTACGCCCCCTGGCGGCAGGGCGGAATGGAGATGCCCCAGGAAGGCATCTCCGGCTATATCTCCGACAAGTTCGCGGAACCCGACCCCAACAAGCCGCGCTGCGCCCGGGGCAAGATGCCCGAACAGATCAGCAGCGGCGATACCGCCCGCGAGGAGTTCATGTTCTGCCCCTTCTATGCCCGCAGGTGGGGCTATCGGGAAGCCTGGGCCGTCGGCGGCAGCCTTCCGCCCGATGAGGATTGGCGGCCTCACCACGGGCACCGCATCCAACTGCTTCTCGACGGCCACGTCAAGGCCCATCGCCCCAGTTGATATTCTTTGCGCGAAATCCCGAATTCGCACCATTTTTCCCTATATCTTGTGTCCCTTTTCACAAGAATTTATGATATAATAGAGGGAAGGGGTGAGAACGATGGAAAAGAGAACACTTTGCGGGATATATGAGGCAGGGGCTTGCCCCTTGCTGCCCTCCCCCACAGGCGAGGACTGTCTGGAGAAAAACAGCCGGAAACAGGCGGCAGGGGAGGAAACCTGCCCTGTATTCGAATGCTTGCAAAAGCATGGCGTCGCCTCCTGTCTGGACTGCGAGGCGAGCCGCTGCCACCTGCTGGAAACGCTCGATCTGTACTACCCGATCCGCGCCCCCTACGACCGTCGCTACGGCAGGAGGCGCGAACTGGTGCGCCATCTCGATGAACGACTCCGCCGCCGCTGGCGGCAGCGCCACCAGCCGGTGAAGATCCCGGATAAAACCATTGTCCGGGTGCGCTGGTATCTGGACCTGCTGGAGGCGCTGCTGGAGGAAGGCGTCCGTACCGTTTCCTCCTGGGAGATCGGTCAGGTGGTCGGGGTCGATCCCTGGCTGGTGAGGAAGGACCTGTCGCACTTCGGGGAGTTCGGCAGGCCCAATATGGGCTATGATGTCGCCTTTCTGAAGAAGCAGATCGTCGAGATTTTCAACCTGGTGCTGACCAAGCGGCTGGCCTGGGTCGGCAAGGAACGCCTGAAAGACCCGGACACAGCCGGGCTGCTGGCTGCCAACGGCTGGGAGATCGCCGCCCTCTTCGACACCGAGGCTTCCGGCCCCGGCGATGAATTCGAGGCGCATCCCCTCCTGAAGATGCCCCTGATCTTGCCTGCCCTCGATGTGGATGCGGTCGCTGTGGCGGTGGAAGGCCCCCAGGCCCAGAAAGCCGTCGATATGGCCGTCTCCGCCGGTGTGAAGGCCGTACTCAACCTGACCGACACCCATGTGGCTGCCCCGCCCGATGTGGTGCTGCGCGAGCCGTCCGTCGCTGCCGCCCTTTTCGCCCTTTCTTACTATGTGGCCCACACGGACGGGTCTGAGTCATAGCCGGGAAAAACCAGCTTTTCGCCCTTTCTTACTATGTGGCCCACAACCCGCCCGCAGAGGCGGAACCCTAGCCCTTTCCGCAATTCCTCGGGGGCAGCCAAACGGCTGCCTCTTTTTCGTTTTCCTGGAAAAGGAAGGCTGCCCTCTCCTGTCGAACTGTTGGGGAAACCCAGGCAAGAAAACGGCAGGAGGTGTTCATGTCCGAGATGCTTTACCGTCCCCGCAGGCTTCGCCGAAGTGATGCTCTCCGCCGGCTGGTGGCCGAGACCACGCTGACGGTTCACGACCTCATCTATCCTCTATTCGTCACTCACGGCCAGAGCGTTCAGGAGGAGATCGCGTCCATGCCCGGCAACTTCCGGTGGTCCATCGATCTGCTGACCGGAGAGATCGAGCGGATCGCCGCTCTGGGGATCCCCGGCGTCCTCCTCTTCGGCCTGCCTGTCTCCAAAGATATGGAAGGCTCCGAAGCCTATGCGGAGGACGGTATCGTCCAGCAGGCGGTTCGCGCCATCAAAAAAACGGCTCCCGGCCTGCTGGCCGTCACCGATGTCTGCCTCTGCGAGTATACCTCTCACGGCCACTGCGGGCGGACCGACAGCAACGGCCAGGTCTTGAACGACCCGACCCTGGAACTGCTGTCCAGAACAGCCCTCTCGCACGCCCAGGCCGGAGCCGATATCGTGGCCCCATCGGACATGATGGACGGCAGAGTGAGGGCTATCCGGCAAGACCTCGATGCGGAAGGCTTCAGCCACATCGCCGTGATGGCCTATTCCGCCAAATACGCCTCCGGCTTTTACGGTCCCTTCCGGGAGGCTGCCGACAGCGCCCCCCAGTTCGGTGACCGGAAAAGCTACCAGATGGATCCTCCCAACCGCCGTGAGGCGCTGCGCGAGGTGAAACTCGATATCGCGGAAGGAGCCGATATGGTGATGATCAAGCCCGCCCTGGCGTACCTGGATATCATCCGCGAAGCGCGCGCGATAACTGACCTGCCCCTGGTGGCCTACAATGTCTCCGGAGAGTTCTCGATGGTCAAAGCCGCCGCCATGAACGGCTGGATCGATGAGAAACGAGTCGCTACCGAAATCCTGCTGGGCATCAAGCGGGCCGGAGCCGATATCATCCTGACCTATCACGCCAAAGAAATGGCCCGCTGGCTGATCGAAAACGGCGGACATCTGCCGTAATGCGCCCCTGCCCCACTTCACCTCAAATTCAAGGAGAGATTTTCATGAGCGCTCGTGTCTGGGAAGAGACGATTACCATGCCGACCTACCCGGTCGGTAAAGCCAGTCCTTTCCCGCCGTTCGACCGGAGCATCTACCCCTATCCGATGCTGGACGACATCGGCTACGATAAGGTGGATAAAAACTACCGCGCCGTCATGCTGGAGAACGACTACCTGAAGGTGACCGTTCTGCCCGAAATCGGCGGCAAAATCTGGGGCGTCTGGGACAAGATCGCCCGACGCGATATGTTCTATTCCCCGAAAGTGGTCAAGCCCGGCCTGGTTTCCCTGCGCGGAGCCTGGACTGCCGGGGGCATCGAGTTCAATTTCCCCATCGGCCACCATGTCTACTGCATGTCCCCGATGCACTACCTGCCCGTCCAGGAACCGGGCGGCAGGGCGACCGTCTGGGTCTATCAATACGAATACCTCTCCGGAATGCACTGGGCGGTGGCGATTTCTCTCTCCCCGGGCGTGAACCGCGTCGAAACCACCATCAGGCTCCACAACGCCAGCGATATGCCCCAGCGATATTACGTCTGGTCGAACTCCGCCGTGCCCGTCTCCCATGACTTCGAGTTCATCTGCACGGCCCCTTCCACCTCCGACGGACGCAGTTTCCCCATCGATAACGGCCTTCAGGTCAGCCTCTACCGGAACCTGGATCACGCGCTCGACCTCTTCGCCCGCAACCCTCAGGACGACTACTTCGGCTACTACGACGCCAGGGAAGGCTATGGCGTCCTGAATGTCGCCAACCGCTTCGAGGCCGTGGGGCAGAAGCTCTTCACCTGGGGAACCGGCGAGGACGGCCTCATCTGGGCTCACCTCCTCTCCGACAGCGATCTCAACTACTGCGAGGTGCAGCGCGGGCGTTTCGAGGACCAGGGAACCTGGCGGATGATCATGCCCCAGGCGGTGGAGCAGTGGAGCGAGGTCTGGTTCCCGGTACACGGCGTCGGCAAGCCCGTCAAGGCCACCCGCGACGGTGTGATCGGCATCGAATCCCGGGACGGACAGACCCGAGCGGGTGTCCAGGTCGTCACCGACCAGAAGGACGCCGCTATCTCTGTGGAGGCAGGCGGCGTGAATCAGTGGAAACATCGGGGAACCCTGACCCCGGTGGAGGCTGTCACCCATACGGTCGATGCCGCCGACAGCCTCCTGACGATCTCGGTAACAGGCCCTGCTTTCGAGAAGCCAATCGAATACAGCAGCGAGCCGAAGGAGATCGTGCCGCCCGTCGCCGTGGACAGCGATAAGGAGCCGGAGACAGCGGAAGAATACGCCCGGGCCGCCGTCAGGGCATGGCAGAGGCGCAACGACGCCCAGGCCGACGAACTCTGGGCGCGGGCGCTGGAGCAGGACCCCGGCTTCGTCCCCGCTCTGCTGGCGCAGGCTCGCCGGAACCGCTGGAGAGGCCAGGACGAAAAGGCCGAAGACCTGGTCCGCCAGGCCCTTGCCCGCGACCCCGAAAACCCCGAAGCCCTCTACTACGAAGGCTCCTTGGAAGGGTTGTTCAAAGCCTTCCGACACCCGGCCTGGAAAGCGGCGGCGGCTCTAGAGATCGCCCTTCGCTACCCGAAATATGCCTACACGGTGGAGGTGGCGCTCAAAGCGAATGCCACGAATCCCTTCCTCTATGCCCGCCAGATCAAGATCCTTCGCGACGAAGGCCGCGCCGAAGAAGCCGACGCCTGCCTGAGCCGCTTCCTGGAATACGCACCTTACGACCTGATCGCCCTGGCCCAGAAAGCCTTCCACCAGAGCGAAACGACGGGCAGCCTCCCCGCTGACCTCGAAGCTCGCCTGAAAGACAGCCCGGAGAGCGCTATGGGGCTGATCCCATTCGTGGACGCTTCCCGGGCCAGGCTGCTGGCCGAATGGGCCTGCCTGAACGGCGTCGGCGTGCGAGCGCCCTACATTTTCGAATACTGGTATCCGGGCGAAAAGCTAACCTCTGCCCCTGCAAAAGGGCCGAACACCGTGCTGCCTGCCGATTCCGTGTTCCCACACCGGCAGGAGGAGATCGCCGTTTACCGGCATTACCCGGAGGATGCGGCAGTCCAATACCTGACGGGCCTGTGGCTCTATGGCAAGGGACTCAAAGAAGAAGGCGTTGCCGCCTGGGAGAAAGCCGAAGCGCTGGGCCTCCAGGACGGTACGCTCTTTCGCTGCCTGGGGTGGGCCTGCTGGAAAGACCGGGGCGACCGGGAAAAAGCTGTCGCCATGTACGAGAAATCGCTGGCCCTGATGCCGGAGAACTACCGGCTCTATGCGGATCGGAACGCCATCTGGGGCGAGATGGGCAAGCCCGCCTCCGAGCGCCTGGCCGCCCTGGAAAGCGCCCCGACATCCGTCCGCGACCGCTGGCAGATGGCCGCCCTCCGCGCCGAACTGTGCGTGGCGGTCAAAAACTACGATAAGGCCATAGAGCTTCTGGGCAGCCATACCTTCCTGCCCTGGGAGGGCGCTCGCGGGATGCGCGGCACCTACCTGAACGCCCACCTGGGCCGCGCCCGGAAGCATTTCCTCGCCGGCGACTTCGTAGGGACTCTGGAGGACTTCAAGGCCGCCCTCCAGTATCCCATGAACCTCGGCGTCGGGCGCATGAACCCTCCCTTCCGCTACGAGTCCGAGGAACATTTCTGGGCCGGAATGGGCTATATGGCGACCGGCCACGAGACCGAGGCGATGGCCCTCTGGCAAGAAGCTCTCTCCCAGCTCGCCCGACACGGCTCCCGCAAACCGGTGCCCGATAGCCCCCAGGCTGCCCTGGAAGCCCTCACAGAAACCGCCCGACCGGACGAGCGCGCGCATGCCTCCCGCGAAAGATTCCGCGAGGGCTTCGCCGCCGTCGCCGCAGGCAACGCCTCCCGCGCTTACTCTATCTTCTCGGAAGCCGTCCGGGAAGATGTCTGGCCGTGGTAGGATAAGACGGTCATCTGGCATTTCGTAGGGGGCGACCCAGTGGGTCGCCCCTGCACGTTCTATAAAGAGGTTTTTATGGCAACCAATTATCCTGAAATCACACCGCAAATCGCCGAATTCATCGGCAAGCAGGAGGTTTTCTTTGTGGCGACCGCGCCCGCGGAAGGAGAGATCAATCTTTCGCCCAAAGGGCTGGTCGGTTTGCATATCCTGAATCCCAGCCGGGTGGCGTTCGTCGATTTTCCCGGAAGCGGCAACCAGACTGCCAGCCACCTGCGCGAAAACGGGCGCATCACCATCATGCTGTGCAGCTTCGAGGGCGATGCAGCCATCGTCCGGCTGTTCGGCAGAGGCAAAGTTCTGACTTGCAGCCAGGCCCGTGAGGAAGGGCTGGCCGGAATCCTCGGCAGCGACCTAAGCGACAGGGCGCGACAGGTGTTCGTCATCGATATCGATAAAGCGCAGAAAAGCTGCGGTTTCGGTGTACCCTATTACGCATTCCAGGGCAACCGGAAAGAATTGACCGGATAAGCATATATCCAACTGGAGACCATTTTGGCTGACCGTTCTTACCTGCGCCTGGGCAGTTTCCAGGATATCGAAACCTTTCAAAATTACCTGCAAAAGCTGGGTCTGGAGATTCCCTGCGACAGCCTTATTGAATCGGGCGCTGCTTCGCCTCTGGCGCAGCCGATCCGCTTCAAGGATATCTATATCGGGAACCGCTTCACCGTACAGCCGATGGAAGGCTGGGACGGCGCGGCGGACGGCAAGCCCACCGAAAACGTATTTCGCCGGTGGCGTCGGTTCGGCAGGAGCGGAGCGAAGCTGATCTGGGGCGGGGAGGCGGCGGCTGTCCGGCACGACGGGCGGGCCAATCCCAACCAGCTTATCATCGATGAAACCACCCGGGACGAGATGGCCCGCCTGCGGGATGCCCTGGCGGAGGAACACCGGAAAGCTGCCGGAAGCGAGGACGGCCTTCTAATCGGCCTCCAACTCACCCATTCGGGCCGCTACAGCCGCCCGGACGCGGGCGGCCCCAAACCCGCCATCCTCTACCGCCACCCGATTCTGGACCGCCGCCTGGGGCTTTCTGCCGATTATCCTCTCCTTACCGACAGCGAAATCCGGGAGCTGATCGAATGCTTCCACCGCTCGGCCCGCATCGCCCGGGAGATCGGCTTTGACTTTGTGGATGTCAAACACTGCCACGGCTACCTCGGGCATGAGTTTCTCAGTGCCCATACCCGAGAGGGAGATTACGGCGGCAGTTTCGAGAACCGCACCCGCTTCTTGCGCGAGGTGGCGGAGGGCATCCGCTCGGAAGCGCCCGGTCTGAAGATCGGGGTGCGCCTCTCCGCCTTCGATTCTGTTCCGTATCGCCCCGACCCTGATCTATCGAGACCCGGCAGGCCGGGACCGGGCGTTCCGGAACCGTATGAACAGTTGCTTCCTTATCGGTGGGGATTCGGGGTAAATCCGCACAACCCGGTGGAGCCGGACCTGATCGAAGCGGAGCGATTCATGTCGCTGCTGCGCGACCTCGATATCCAGCTGGTGAACCTGACCGCAGGCAGCCCCTACTACAATCCGCACATCCAGCGCCCGGCCCTTTACCCGCCTTCCGACGGCTACCAGCCCCCGGAAGATCCCCTGGCAGGCGTGGCCCGGCAAATCCAGGCTGTCCGCACCCTGAAAGAGCGGTTCCCCGACCTGCTGATCGTCGGAACCGGCTATACCTACCTCCAGGACTTCCTGCCGCATGTGGCGCAGGCTGTCGTCAGGGCGGGCTGGGCCGATTCGGTGGGGCTGGGCCGCATGATCCTGTCCTACCCTGAGATGCCTCTGGATGTTTTGCAGGGCAATCCTTTGCACCACAAGCAGGTCTGCCGCACCTTCTCTGACTGCACCACCGCCCCGCGCAACGGCCTTCCCTCCGGCTGCTACCCTCTAGATGGCTTCTACAAACGGTCCGAAGAAGGCGAGCGACTGAGGAAGATCAAGGCTAAAAGAGCATAAAGACAACCGCATTTCAAGGAAACCTACCTTCATGATCATCAATCACAGCCTGCAAGCGGCGGATCTGCTGCCGAAAATCGAGCGCCTGTGGGAGCTTTCCGGGCCGAAAATCCGATCCATCCAGGAAACCTATCCCCCGGGCAGCGGCGCTCCGGTCTTTACCGTCAGGGGGCGGTATACGGCAAGGGGATGGACCGAGTGGACGCAGGGCTTCCAATACGGGTCGGCTCTCCTACAATTCGACGCCACCGGGGACGAATCGTTTCTGGAGATGGGTCGCCGCCTGACGCTGGAGGCGATGGCAGGCCATGTCACCCACATGGGCGTCCACGACCACGGCTTCAACAATGTCAGCACCTACGGCAACCTCCGGAGGCTGATGCAGGAGAGGCGCATCGGGCCGGACCTCTGGGAGCGAGCCTTCTACGAGATGGCCCTCAAGTGCAGCGGCGCGGTGCAGGCCCGCCGCTGGACGGATGCCAAAGACGGCGGGTTCATCTATTCTTTCAACGGCCCGCATTCCCTGTTTGCGGATACCATCCGATCCCTGAGAACGCTGGCCCTAGCGCACCTCCTGGGCCATGCGCTGATGGAGGAGCGCGACCGGGCCGTGCCCCTGCTGGGCCGCCTGATCGAGCACGCCCGCGCCACCGCCCGCTATGCGGTCTACTACGGCGATGGCCGGGACGCCTACGATGTCCGCGGGCGGGTGGCGCATGAGAGCATCTTCAATATCAATGACGGCAGCTACCGCTGCCCGAACTCGCAGCAGGGCTATTCCCCCTTCACCACCTGGACCCGGGGCCTTGCCTGGATCGTCTGCGGCTATGCGGAGGAGCTGGAATTTCTGGACATCCTGGAGGATGAGGAAATAGAACCCTGGGGAGGCCGGGCGGAAGTGGAGGCCATGATGCTCGATGCCGCGCAGTCGGCCTCCGATTTTTACATCGAGAACACTCCGTCGGACGGCATTCCCTACTGGGACACCGGAGCGCCCGGCCTGAGCCGGTTGGGAGACTATCTGAACCGTCCCGCCGACCCGTTCAATGAGCATGAGCCGGTCGATAGCTCCGCGGCGGCGATCACCGTGCAGGGCTTGCTTCGGCTGGGCCGCTTCCTGGAGGGCCGGGGGCAGGAAGGAAGGCGCTACTGGCAGGCGGGCCTGACCGTTCTGGAAACCTTGCTGGAGGAACCCTACCTCAGCGCGTCTCCGGATCACCAGGGGTTGATCCTTCATTCTGTCTACCACCGCCCGAATGGGTGGGATTACATTCCGGAAGGGGCCAAAATCCCCTGCGGAGAATCGAGCATGTGGGGGGACTATCACGCCCGGGAGGTCTCCTTGTATCTCAAGCGGATCATCGCCGGAGGGCCGTATTATACGTTCTTCGGATCGAGAAAATAGCGGCAAAGGAGGTATCCATGAGCGAAATGACCCTGTCGGTATCGACCTGGAAATACGGCAAGGATTGGGTCTATTCGATCACCTATGACGAAGCTCTGTCGGACCTGGCCCGGTTCGTCATCCCCACCCACCAGGCGCTGGGGGTTCCGGGCCATGTGGAAGTGGTGGCCGGGCAGATCGGGGAAGTGCGAAACTGCGGGGCCAGCTCCTATAATGGGATGAAACACATGAGCGCAGAAGAGCTGCACGGCCTTGTGGCGATGGGATGGGGTGTCGGCTCCCACTCCTGGACGCACGGCATCGTGATGGACAACCCGAAGCTGGAGCTTCTCGAATCCAAAGAGGCCATCGCCGAAGCCGTCGGGGTGCCGGTCACCGTTTACGTGGCCCCGGGCAGCAACGACAACCTGACCCCGGAGGTGCAGGAGAAGATCCGGGAATACGGCTACCTGGTCGGCATGGGGATCACCGATGATATCAACCGCCCCGACCCCCAAGACCTGCTGTGGGTCAACCGGGTTCCCCTCCACGAACGCTACTGGGGCGTGTTCGACGGCTATTACGATGCCTATAAGCGCATCCGGCAGGCTCAGGAGGAGCGCGGCTGGATCGTGGATTACTGCCACTGCCCGCTGGAGGAGGCCGTTCACCCCTACAAGGACTGCACCGAGGGCCACCACCGGCAGAGGCTGGAGGCCGTCGTTTCCGAGGGTGGAACCCGCTGCTGGTACGCCAACCCCGACGAGGTGGTCGATTACCGCGCCCTCCGCCGCAGCGCCCGCCTCGCGCCGGTCGAGGGGAAGCCGGGAGCCTTCCGGCTCAGGCTCGATACCCTGCCCCCGCAGGTGCGCCGCCAGGAACTGACTTTCGATCTCAAAACATACCGGACACCCGAGACGGTTGCCGTTAAGGTAGACGGCGCGGCGGTTGGTGTATCGCCCGGGGCTGCCGGGACGCTCCATTTCACCGCGTCCGTTCGGGACGACACCCAAATTACGATATCGACTTTGACACCGGGAGGCAGCCTGTGAAACGAATGGTAACGATTGCCACAACCGCGCTCCTGCTCGACCAGGAATCGGCGAAGCCGGGCGTGATGGTGCAGAGGGCGCTGGAAGCCGTCGATGAGGCGGCCCGCTGGAAGCCGGACCTGGTGGTCCTGCCGGAGGAGTTCGATTATATCGGGCTGCCTCCGGAAGAGGCCCGAAAACTGGGAGAATCTGTCCCGGGTGGCCCCATCCAGGGGCAATTCGCGGAACGCGCCCGCAAATACAATACCAACATCGTGATCGATATCCGGGAAAGAGACGGCGACAGGCTCTATAACACCGCCATCCTGCTGGACCGTGCGGGGAAGTTTGCAGGCAAATACCGCAAAACGCACCTGGCTCCCGGAGAATGCAGCGAGGTGGCGTTAGGCTGCGATTATCCGGTCTTCGATCTGGATTTCGGGAAGGTCGCCATGCTCATCTGTATGGATATCCACTACCCGGAGATATGGCGCATCCTGACCCTCCAGGGAGCCGATATCATCGCTCATCCGACCATGTGGATGGATTATACCGGCAACCTCTGCGAATCGTTGGTCAATGCCCGCGCCATCGATAACCAGGTCTATGTGGTGACAGCGCACTTCGTTTCCATGCCCTACCTTTCAGGGCAGAGCATGGGTTACGGGCGCATTGTCGATCCCTACGGGCGCAACCGGGCCTCCACCAGCCACCGCCCCGGGGTGGCCGTCGCCGAGGTGGACCTGGACGAATCTTACGAATTCTGGGCCACCGGCGACCTGAAAAAAGAATACCCCACCCTCAAAGAATGCTTCCTGGGCATGAGGCGGCCCGAAACCTACAGCATCCTCACCCGCCCGGACAGCAAAAACGACTGGAAAATCGCAAACCCGACCCTGTATCGGCCATAAAAAACCGCGGAGGATAAGCCTGACGCCCTATCCTCCGCGGTCAAAAAACTTAGACGCCCTTCTCCACGATATCGGAGACGGACACGATGCCCTGGACTTTGCCGTCGAAGATGACCGGCGCACGGGAGAGGCCCGTGTTGGCGAAAAGGCGGGCGACATACTTGATATCGAGGTCCTTGTTGATCACCACCAGAGGCTTGGTCATGATCTCATGCACCCGCACCTCGCGAGGATCGAGGCCCTTGGCGATCACCTTGTAAACGATGTCGCGGTAGGTGACGATGCCGTAAGCATCCTCCACCCCGCGCCGGTCTACGATCAGGGTTCGCACTTTGTTGTCGCGCATGGTTTGAACCGCCTCGGCGACCGTAGCCGTGCCTTCTACCATCACGACTTTGGCGCTCATAATGTCCTTGGCCTGTAACATGTTGAACACCTCCTTCCTATTCTCCTTTTTCGACGAAATATTGACAATTCCTCTTGACAGGTAAAATCAGGAATCTCTCGGCCCTGGAGGGAACTCTCAGGCCCCGCAGGGCGTTACTTATATGCATGCCATCATGAACAATTGATGCAAAAAAGGAGGTATCGTATCGTGAAATTCATTGCGCGTACGGGTCTGCTGGCGACTGCGCTGCTTTGCTGCCATCTGGCATGGGCGATTCCCTTCCCGGGGACAAAAGCGGATAACTTCAGCCTTAAGGATTTGGAAGGCAATCCTGTAATCCTCCGCCAGTTCCAGAGCAAGGTTCCGGTCTTATATAATGTCTGGTCTTCCGCCTGTCCTTTTTGCCAGAAGCAGGTGCCGCAGGTGGAAAAGCTGGCGGTCAAGTATCAGGGCAAACTGATCGTCATCAACAGCAATATCGATCTCAGGCCATGGCAATTAAAAGCCTACGTCAAGCAGCACAATCTACGACAGGGAAAGGTTGTTCTTGATACCGATAAAACCGTTGCCCAGGCCTATAGCGTAATGGCGACCCCAACTGCCTATCTCATTGACAAAAAGGGAATGATTCAGGCCATCTATGCGGGTTATGCCAAAGGAGATGAGAAGGCGATGGATCAGGACATCCGGACGCTTCTAAAAACTGGCAAGGTGCCTGCCCGAAAAGTCACCCTGAAAGGCGGATGCGGGCTGTAATCGGCCGGCAGAGGATACTCCCTAGTTGCTTGAAGAGGGATAAGCGGGTCTTATCCCTCTATTTTTTTGCAGCCGCCATCTGCGCGGCGATACGGGCGGCTTCTTTGAGGCTTTCGGGGGAGGCTTTGCCCTGCCAGGCGATGTCGAAGGCCGTTCCGTGATCTACGGAGGTGCGGATGATCGGCAGGCCCAGGGTCATGTTCACGCCGCAGTCGAAGCCGTACATCTTGACCGCGATATGGCCCTGATCGTGGTACATGGCGACCACGCCGTCGAATTCGCCTCGTGAGGCGCGGTAGAAGACAGTATCGGGGGGATAAGGGCCTGTGGCGTGGATGCCTTCCTGCGCGGTGGCGGCCACCGCAGGAGCGATAATTTCGATCTCCTCAGCGCCGAAAAGCCCCTCTTCGCCTGCATGAGGATTCAGGCCCGCCACGGCTATATGGGGCCGGGCGATCCCCAGGCGGCGCAGGCCGTCGTGGGCCGTGCGAAGGGTTTCTAGGATGCGGTCCCGGGTGATCTTCGCGATAGCGTCTCTTAAAGAAAGATGGGTGGTGACATGCGCCACCCGCAGCGGTCCGGCCAGAAGCATCATGGAGACACGGGGGCTGCCGGTCAGCTGGGCCAGGATTTCGGTATGGCCGGGATAGGGGCAGCCTGAGAGCCGGATCGCCTCTTTATTGAGGGGCGCGGTAACGACGGCATCCACCTCACCGGCAAGGGCCAGACGGGCCGCTTTCTCTACGTACTCCACCGCCGCCCGCCCGCACTGCGCCGAAACTCTGCCGATGGTAACCTCCTCGAAGCGAAGGTTCATCAGGTCCAGGACGGGCACGACATCCTGGCGCTCCCGGGCAGCGCCAGGGATGGGGATGGAGACAAGCGGCATATCCGTCCGGAAGGTTTGCCGGGCTTTCTCCAGGACAGACAAGGAACCGATGACCACCGGGACAAAAGATTCCTGCAAAGAGGCGTCCCGGAGGGCTTTGAGGACGACCTCCGGGCCGACACCGGCAGGGTCTCCCAGGGTGATTGCCAGCAAGGGCCTGTCGCTTTTCATTTCGGCTTCAAATATCTTATCGCCTGGAGCAGCGCGTCCGGTTCACCGAAGCCGCCCGCTTTGGTGATGAGGGCCATACCGTCCGCTTCGCCCCCGGCGATGCGGCTGGCCGGAACGCCCGGAAAAACCGCGTCCGCGATAAGGACAGCACGCGCGCTCAGGGCCTTGAGGACGGCGCAGGCCGTCTCTCCTCCGGAAATGATCAGGCCGCCCATCTCCGGCATCAGGGCGGAGACTGCCGCCGCCATCCGCCGGAGGAGTTCGCTCCGAAAGGCGCTGTCCCGGAATCGCTCCCGCTCCGCCTCGGCGAGAGCCAGTTCGATCACCATGTCCTGGCCGCCGGAGGCAGGATGCCAGCCTTCCTCCTCCGCGCCGACCGGCCAGCGCACCGAAGGGATACCCGCCTCCACCAGTCGGAACACCTGAATCTTGGTGGCGGGATGCTGGCTTCCGGCCACCACCAGCGCCGGGCGGTCGGCGGCAGGAGGCTGTACCCCGGAGGATGAGGTGGGCAGGATATCGGCTATCGCCTGGCTCAAACCGGCGGAGCCGCAGGGGAGAATATCGGGCATCTCCATCAGGGCCATCGCGAGGCCCTGGAGGTGGATTTCCTCGCGGGCGTCCGCGCAGAGGAGCCGATAGCCCTGGCGAGCAGCCTCCTGAGCGGATTCCCGCACGGCCCGGACGCCGCGCTCGATGACAGCCAGCGGGATGTGAAACACCGGCAGGCCGGAGGCTTCGTGCAGGAGCTTCGGGATGTAGGAATCGGAGGAGCCGGGCGGAGCGAAGGGGCTTTGCGCCAGGGGAACGCCATAGACATAGAGAACCCCCTCCAGCACGAACCGGCCCTGCGCCGGGAACGACGGGCAGACGAGCGCCGCTTTGGACTGAGAGAACTCGACCGCCGCCCCGATCTCGGCGGCCACCGGCCCCCGCAGGGTGGAGTCGATCTTTTTATAGAGGCGGGCCGCCCCGTAGCTTGTCAGCCGCCGCAACCCTTCCGCCGTTTTCGCCGAGGCGAGGGCGGGCGGGTCGGAGCGGCTTTCGGTGGAGAGGGCCAGCACATCGCAGTCCACGGACGCCTCCGCATCCAGGAGCATCGCCGTACGGTAGCCCCGGCGGGCGAAGGGGAGGGCGCTGTCCAGAGCGCCGGTGAGGTCGTCGGCAAGGATTCCGAAGGGTTGCATAGGCGTTTACCCCGGGAGCAAAGCCCCCTTGTCATCGAAGCGAAGCGGATTCGGTTCGCCGATAAAGCAGACGGCAGGGTAGCGGGCCGCCTCCTCAAGCAGCGGCTCGGAGACGTGCATCTCATCGATATGCAGGGTGTCTTTGATGCGGACGATCCGGAGGTCCTGCGGGCGCTTGCGGCGGTTGTGGTCGGCGCAGGCTTCCAGGAGCGCCCGGTCGTTCGGGAGGGTGACCGGAACCTTCATCCGGTCGAGGAACCCGCTGACCAGAGCATTGATCAGGGTCACCTGCCAGTCGATTTTATCGATCAGACGCTGCACCGTGAAATCGGCGAACCCCAGTCCGACCCCGTTGCCGTGGGTCGCCTCGGTCAGATCGAGTACCGCCAAAGTATGCACCCTGGGCCGCCTGACCCAATTTTCGCCCTGAATGCAGACCCGCCCCATGATATTGGGGTCCATCCCTCCCCCGCTGATATCCTTGCCCATCTTCTCCACGATCAGGACATCGATATCCTCGAAGGGCAGGCGGGGGAAGCGACGCTTGTTCTGGCGGAGCAGCTTTTGCTCCACAGGCTCCATCGCTTCCGGCAGCACGGCGGTCAACCGGCAGGTCTCATCATAGCCGTCCTCCAGGATGCCCAGACCGAAGCGGATTTTGCCCGTCCCCAGGACGACCCGCGCCACCTGAGGCACGATCTCGCGGAGGCCGTAGGTTCCGTAGGCATGGACGGCCTCCGCCTGAAGGCGCTTGCCCATCCCGACGGCCAGCATCTTCAAAAGGCCGCTCTCGGTTTTGCCGGTAAAATCGGTATGGCGCTTGATGCGGTTGATCGCCACCACCCCGTCCGCCTCCAGGGGCGGGCGGTTCATGTAGGCCGGAACGCCGGAGGGTGTTTCCCCGATCCGTTCGGCCTCCATGTTGGAGACGATGGGGGCCTGGAGCGCCCCTTCCGTGATGCCCAGGGAGGCAAGCACCTGCGTCTGACCTTCCGCCGTAGCCCCGCCGTGGCTGCCCATCGCGGGAAAGACAAAGGGCCGCGCACCGGCGGCCTCCAGGCAGCGCACCACCTCACGGGTGATCAGATCGATATGGGCGATGCCGCGGCTCCCCGCCGCAACCGCAATCGTTTCGCCGGGCCGTACAATCTCTTTCAAGCCGATCTGGGCCATCTCGCGGGCTATCGCGGCAGGGATATCGGAGATGGGGCGGCTATATAACCTCTGACGGACCAAAGCCATCCGGGGAAACTCCATCATTCGCTCCTTCACTCATTCAAACAAAAAGACAGGTTATCCTGCATACAACAATATATACTCAGTCCGGCATAAAAATCCTGTCTGGGCGGGCGGAATTTTGTGAGGCGGAGGATCATCTCAAGGTCTCTCCAATGGCTGCCCCTTCCGTCGATCAATACGGATAAACCATTTTCATCTGTTCCAGGATGTCTTCATAGGTTCCGTGCCACGGCTGCGCTTCAGGATAGGTCTTCCAGGGTAGCGGGAAGCGGCATAAGATTTCGACCGGGGAAAAAACCCTTTTGTCTTTCTGCTTATAAAATGTCACCAGAGGCCCGTCATGCAAATACCAGACAAAGGCCCGCGCTCGCAGGCGAGGGTACGCCTAGTGGAAAAGCGGAAGGCATTCCTCGATGTATTCTTGAATACTGTGCGGGTCTTCGCTGTAAAAGACTTCTGCAATCTCCGTTATAGGCCTCATCGCGCAGCTCGCGAATCTCCCAGCCGTCCCAGCCGCGTATGTGGCTATCCTGGACTTTATATAAGGCCTCGATACAGGCCAGCGGGTGATCGCAGGCAACTTCGCCGTAATCGCCGAAATTGGCAACCAAAGTGTTGCCTTTACCCGGTCTGGCGCATTGATCGAGGACCCACTTCCGGCAGGCGTCCCCCAGCGATCTCGCCTGCGCCAGCCAGGTGGCGCAGTGACCAGGACGGCGCTCGAATACGATAAAATGCCTGAGCAATCTGATATGATCACTCCCCGGCAAAACCATGCCTTCCATCCAGTTGTTGATATCCTTCTGAACCCCCTTGCAGTCCTGCCGGGTAGCCCTCCGGCCGATATAACGCCGCAGCGACTCCGCGATCGCCCGGTTTTCCGAAAGGGGGTGCTGGACGGCCCAAGCGAAGATCGTTCGCGCCCATTTCCAGCGGTGAGCCTGGGCCATAGATGCCAGGTTGTAGAGCAGCACGGTTTGCAGGATAGGCGGCTCACCACGCAGATAACGATCAAAGACAGCAGGCAGAGACGTCAATCTCTTGTACTGTGTGATCGCAGTGTCGAGAATGTGGTATAAAAGATCGGCCAGCATGAAGGGCGCGGTTCCATAGTGCCTATGGATGATCTGCTCGATCATCCATATCCATATTTTCTCCGAAGCCGATTCCGATTGGCAGGTGATGTGCGCCAGCAGAAAAGAGGCGGTGACCGTATCCTCGTCCATCTGCATTAGAATCATCGCCTGGAGCTTCCGGATGGCTTCGTCTTCTGCGGAAGAGTCTTTCTGTAACAGACCGATATTTTCAGGGCTATATGATATACCATTCATGATCCTTAAAGAGCTTACTCCCTTTTGACCTGTGAGGTAAATTCGGTCACCGCCACCACATAGGACAGTTTCAATCTTTCAAACGTCCCCTGAATGGTGTTGGTTTCTCTCAGTTCGTCCACATCAAAGATCCGCTCCCAGCTTTTCCGCATCCGAGATTCCCACGGCTTCGGGAATGGGTTTATCCGATACGAGTCGATGCCCTGTTGCTTGAGTTCAGCCATCCAGGCATCAAGTTGGGCTTCATGCTCCGCTTCAACCAATGTGGCCGGGTAATACCAGCGATTCAAAACAAAATGCCAGTCCCCATAGGCAGAGAGGAGTACCTCCTCTTTCGGTATTGCCAACTCTATCCGCGCCCAGCGTTCGCCTTTTTCGCCGTAGTGGAATCGCTGTAATCTCAGATCCGGCTTGTAATTGTACGCCCACCAGGGATAATAACCGTCACAACGAGGCAGGCGCAGCGCCATCTGTTCTCGCATCCAGTCATAGGCTTCCCGGTAATCATCCAGGCGTTCGACCAGCGCGGGGTCGACTGGAAGTTCCCCGTGTCGGCTTAATCTCTCCCACACTGCCAGAGGCTTGAGCGTCCATAGGGAGTGGGTTCCGGGCTGCCGCCGGTGGAAGCGATAGGTCGCCGCACGCTCGGAAGGGCCAGAAATGCGGGGCTTTGCCGTAAAGGGATGCCGTTCATCCATCAGATACATTACGCTCCTATGAGAAGGCGAAGATATCTTTATGTTCCTTTCACTCGATCCTGTATCCCCTCGTCTCTATCATACATCAGAACCCCTGAAAAGAAAAGGGGCGCACGGATGTGCGCTCCATGTGTATAAAGATAAGGTTATCTGTCCCGCAGGGGCGGGGTGCGGGGCTTTGATAGACTGTTACCTAACCCCCCCGGCCCCCTTCCCGAAACGGGAAGGGGGAGTGGATGGTGCCGTCAATGACCGCACAGTCTACCCCTCTCCCCGTTTCGGGGAGAGGGGCCAGGGGAGAGAGGTAACCCCGCCCCCAGGAACGGATGATCTTTTACCTTATCTGGATGCGTATGGGGCGCACATCCGTGCGCCCCTACGGAACAGCCAGACTCCCTTTGGCTCAGGCGAAGCTGCGGATCAGGCGGGTGAGTTCTTCGGTTTTTTCTTCGAGCAAGTCCCTGGAGCGGGCTTCGACATTCAGGCGGACGAGGGGTTCGGTGTTGGAGGATCGCAGGTTGAAGCGCCACTGGCCGAAGGCGATGCTGATGCCGTCCAGCCGGTCGATTTCGCCGTTTTGGTAGCGGCTCTCCACCTCGGCAATCAGTTGCCTGATCTTCTCCTGTTCGCAAGGGGTCATCTCGCGAGCGCCCCCTATGGAGAAATTGAGTTCCCCGCTGATGCAATACCGGTTCTGGTAAGGGGCGAGCAGTTCCTTGAGGGTCTTCCCGGACTCGCTGAGCAGTTCCAGCACGATCAGGGCCGGGATCATCCCGCTGTCGGCGTAGTAGTTATCGCGGAAATAGTAGTGGGCGCTCGATTCCCCGGCGAAGAGGGCGTTTTCCTCCCGCATACGCGCCTTGATGAAAGAGTGGCCCGATTTGTTGATCAGAGGAATCCCGCCGTATTTGCAGGCCACATCCAGGTTGGCCCAGATGACGCGGGGATCGAAGATGATCTTGGCCCCGGGCCGCTTCTTGAGGGCGGATTCGGCCAGGAAGGCGGATATATAATAGCCCTCGATAAACTCGCCGTCCCCGTCCACGAAAAAGCACCGGTCCGCATCGCCGTCCCAGGCGATCCCCAGGTCGGCCTTTTCGGAAACGACACGCTCTGTCAGTTCCGTTCGGTTCTCAGGCAGCATGGGGTTTGGTTCGTGGTTGGGGAAGGAGCCGTCCGGCTCGAAATTGATGGTAACCGTCTCTAAAGGCAGGCCCGCAAAGAGGCGCTGCGCCATATAGCCGCCCATCCCGTTTCCGGCGTCCATCACCACCTTCAGGGGCTTGATGACCTTCGGATCGATAAAGGAGAGGGCATGGGCGAGGAACTCCTCCATGCAGTCCTTATGCTCCACGGTTCCCTTCCGGGGGCCAGGCCGGAGCGCCTTCGTTTCGAGAAGCTGCCGAATTTCGGGCAGCCCGGAGTCGCCGCTGATGGGGATGGACTTTTCGCGGACGCATTTGATGCCATTGTATTCCTTGGGGTTGTGGGAGGCGGTGACCATCGCCCCGCCGTCGTAGCCGTAGCGGGCTACCGCGAAATAATACATATCGGTGCCGATCTGCCCCAGGTGTACGACATCGGCCCCGGCCCCGGTGGCCCCTTCGGCGAACGCCCGGGCGATGGCCGGGGAGGAGAGGCGCATATCGTGCCCCAGGGCCACCTTGCCGGCCCCCAGGTATTGTGCGAAAGCATGCCCGAAATCGCGAGCGAACGTCTCATTGAAGATGTCAGGATAGATGCCGCGGACGTCGTAGGCTTTGAACACCCGGGCGCAGTCATAAGAACTCATGCCGGTCCTCCGTTGTGGATGGGATTTCGCTTCGGAAGGCGGGGAAATCGCGAGCCTGCCTCAACTATTTTACCCTTATTTTACAAATATTCCTCTTCCCCCTGCGATTTTAAACGCTCCACGATGGATTTCACATCCTGAGACCTATCTTTATCCGCGATAAAGATAGCGTCCGGGGTATCGACGATCACCAGGTTTTTCAGCCCGATGGTGGCGATCAGTTTGGCGTTGGCGAAGATCAGGCAGTTTTCGTCATCGATGCCGATGTGGTGGCCGTATTCGATATTCTTGGCCGGACTTTCCCGGGCGAGGATGTCGTAGAGGTTGGCCCAGCTTCCGACATCATCCCATCCCAGATCGGCGGGAACCACCAGCACGGAGGGCAATTGCTCGATCACGTAATCGATGGCGATAGCGGGCATCAGGCGGTATTCCTCGTCCAGTACGCTTCGGTCGTGCCAGGCCGCCTCGATCCTCCCCAGCCGCCGGGCGATATCGGGCTGATGCTTGCCCAAAGCCCTCAGCATCGACTGAGCGTTCCAGATGAAGTAGCTGGCGTTCCATAGGTAGTCCCCGGCAGCCAGGTACGCTTCCGCCGTCTTTAAATCGGGCTTCTCCACAAACTGGCGAACCCGGTAAACCGGCATTCCCTGCGCTTCATGCAGCGGATCGCCTACCCGGATGTAGCCGAAGCCCGTATGAGGCCGGTCCGGCTTGAGGCCGATGGTGGCGATATATTCCGGGTTCGTCTTCACCATCGCAGCCCCGGCCTGAAGCGCCTGCCGGAAATTGTCGGGCCGGGTCACCAGGTGATCGGATGCGATGGTGGCGATGGTGGCCTCTGGATCGATACGGGCGAGTGTGGTGGCGATCAGGGCCATTGCGGGTGCCGTGTTGCGGGAGTGCGGCTCGATGATGTAATGCTCCGGAGGAACCTCCGGCAACTGCTCGCGGATGATCTCCACATAAGGCTCTATGGTGGAAATATAAAGCTTTTCATAGGAAACCATCGGCAGGACGCGGGCGACCGTCGCCTGGATCATCGTCTGATCGCCCCCGAACCGCTGGAATTGTTTGGGCTGGCTCTTCCGGCTCATCGGCCAGAGCCTCGTGCCGCTGCCGCCGGCCATTATCACCGCATACATGGCTACCTCCGTCCATCGTTCTGATGGGGATATTATCGGCAATTTCCAGTGAATTTTCAATCCAACAGGATTTTCCTTCGCCTGCCACTGTGAAGACGCAGCGATATGGCAATCTATAATATTACATAATTAATCAGCTATAAAATTAATGTAGTCTATGAGGAGATTTAGCTTTGCGGCAATTTCCAACGTCACAAATATACGAGAAGGCTCTGTTCGTAGACGTTACGCCGGAGATTGCTTCGGGCTTCGCCCTCGCAGACTGCATCGATTCCACGGCTTCATCCTCGAAGCCAAGCGAAAGTCTTGTCTTATTGACGATTCATCGGGGGAACTTGTTCGACAGGCGGGCGCAGCGGGAACCATTGCTATGTTTGAGGAACCCGAGGCATCGCTATGCCCTGTTTTTATTTTATGGCCGGGGTTGAGTTCCGGGGTTGATTTCTCCCGCAGGTATGCTATAATGAGAGAAAACCTTTGCATGAAAGCGGGCCGTCATGACAGGCGCAGAGTTCGACAAGATACTTTATGGGCAAGACTCGACCGAGGGCATTGTGAGCCTAGAGATTTCGGAAGGGTCCGCAGTGATCTATCGAAGGAACGGAAGCGGGGTTCTCAGGGAAACGGAGCCGTTCCGCCCCTGGCTGATCGCCAAATCAGCCGAGGATATCGCCGGATTCCACAGGGAGTACGAGACCTGGCAGCTTGAGGGCGAAGGGTACAGCGTGCTTGTCGCCTTCCCCGCCTGGGGCGATTTTCAGGAGGCCCGCCAGTTTATCAAACACAAGGGCAAGGGGCCGTTCTTCTACTCCGATCCGGTGAGACAGCATTTGATGCTGACCGGCAAAACGCTTTTCAAGGGGATGACCCATATCGATCCGCACCGGCTGGCCTTCGATATCGAAACCGCAGGCTTCACCCCCGATGCGCCCGAAAGCCGCATCCTGATGATCGCTCTCTGCGACAGCCGGGGCTATGAGGAAACGATTCTCTCCGACTCCGAGGCCGAAATCCTGGAGCGGTTCGCAGAAGCGGTTCTCCGGCTGGACCCCGATATCCTGGAAGGCCACAACCTCTTCGGGTTCGACATCCCCTATATCGCCAGCCGCGCCGACCGGCTGGGCGTGAAGCTGCCCCTGGGCCGGGACGGCTCTCCTTTTCGGTTCGAGCAACAGAGCCACTACCGGTTCGGAGGAAACAGCCTCCCTTATACCCCTTGCCGCCTTTTCGGACGCCACATCATCGATACGCTGCATCAGGTGCAGCGGTGGGACAGGGATGGGAAGCTGGAGAGCTACGCCCTCAAGGAAGTGGCGGTCATGCTGGGCCTGTCGAGTGAAGACAGAACCTATGTGGACCGCCGGAATATCCTGAAAGAATGGAAGCGCGACCCCGGAAAGGTCGCCGCCTATGCGCTCGACGATGTGCGGGAGACCCGCGCCCTTTCTGATCTGGTGACCCCCACCGAGTTCTACCAGACCCAGATCGTGCCGGACACCTACCAGGATGTCGCCACCTCCGGCACCGGGGAGAAGGTGAACCTTCTTCTGGTGCGGGAATACCTGCGGGAAGGTCTGGCGATTCCCGTTCCCCAGCCTCCCCGCGATGTGATCGGAGGGTACACCGAAGTCCGGGAGGCGGGTGTATTTCACAGAGTCGTCAAGGCCGACGCCGAAAGCCTCTACCCGTCCATCATGCTCCGCTTTGGGATCAAGCCGCAGTCGGATACCCTGGATATCTTCCTGCCTCTCCTGAAAGAGCTGACCCGCCGCCGCATCGAGGCCAAGCAGAACGCCCGTGAAGGCGAGGGCGCACAGAGGCACTACTGGAACGCAATTCAGGCTTCCTTCAAAATCCTGATCAACAGCTTCTACGGCTACCTGGGCTACAGCCGGGCCTGTTTCAACGATTACGACGCGGCGGAGCGCATCACCACGAAGGGGCAGGAAATCGTCCGACAGATCGACCGCCTGCTGGGAGAGCGCGGCTGCCGGGTCATCGAAATCGATACCGACGGCGTTTACTTCGTGCCGCCCGAGGCCGTCCGGACGGAAGGAGAGGAAAAAGTCTTCATCGATGCCATCGGGGGGGCGCTGCCGGAGGGCATCCGGCTGGCCCATGACGGCAGATACCGGGTGATGATCTCCCTGAAGGCCAAAAACTACGTCCTGTTCGGCTATGACGGCAAAACCACGGTCAAGGGGAGCGCCCTCCGCAGCCGCAGAGACGAGATTTTCGGGCGAGAATTTCTGACAGAGGCGATGTCCCTGCTGGCGGAAGGACATCTGGAGGAGGCCAGCGCCCTCTACCACCGGATCGGGGACGATATCCGGGAGGGCCGCCTGCCGAAAGAGAAGTTCGTCCGATGGGAATCCGTGACCGAGAAGACTTTCTCCTCGGATGCCAAGCGCCGCTTCGCGGAGGCCGCCCGGGACGCCCGGATCGGCCAGAAAATCGCGGTCTACCAGAGAAACGACGGCAGCATCGCCCGCATCGAGGACTACCGGAGCGATGAGGACAGGGAATACCTGCTGCGCCGCCTTCACGATTTCGCCAAACGGCTCGAACCGGCGCTCGGCTCCGATACGTTCGCCCTGCGCTTCCCCCGCATCACCCTCAAACCCGCCCGCGTCAAGGCCGCCGATCTCAATCTCTCTTTATTCGGGGACGAGATGTAGCGCGGGCCGACATTCGGCTGTATGGCAAGCCTATCCCTCCTCCCTGAAAAACCAGTAGTTTTCCCAGTTTACTAAATAAAAAATTTTGTTATAATGGATATGGGAACAATCTTTTGTCCGGGAAGCGAGGGAATGAATGAATATAGCCGTTATTGGTATGGGTTATGTCGGGCTGGTGACCGGGGCGGTTTTTGCCGATCTGGGGAACGACGTTATCGGAGTCGATAAGGACGGCGGCAGGGTTGCCATGCTCCAGCAGGGGAAACTCCCCATCTACGAGCCCGGACTGGAAGAAGTCGTCCACCATAATATAAGCGAGGGACGTCTGCAATTCACCCAGGACATCCTGAAGGCGGTTTCGGTTTCGGATGTCGTTTTCATCTGTGTGGGGACGCCTCCCAGAGAAACCGGGGAGAGCGATCTGTCCCAGGTGGAAGGGGCCGCCCAAGCGATTGCGGAAGCCCTGAACGGATACAAGATCATTGTCAACAAAAGCACGGTCCCGGTGGGAACCGGAGACTTCGTGCGCGATGTCATCATCCGTCACCGGAAGAAAGAGGTGGAGTTCGATGTCGTCTCCAACCCGGAATTCCTGCGGGAAGGCTCGGCCCTGACCGATACCCTTTATCCGGAGCGCATTGTGATCGGGGCCTCCAGCCAGACGGCGGCCATGAGGATCGTCGAGCTTTACGCGCCCCTGGAGCGCCCGATGCTCATCACCGATGTCTACAGCGCGGAGATGATCAAATACTCCTCCAATGCCTTCCTGTCCATGAAAATCTCTTTCATGAACGCTATCGCCAACATCTGCGAGGCGGTTGGGGCCGATATCACCCAGGTCGCCAAAGGCATGGGCTACGACAGCCGCATCGGGAGCGCGTTTTTAGGGGCGGGCCTGGGATACGGCGGGTCATGCTTCGGGAAGGACTGCCATTCTTTGGTGCATATCGCCAGCCGCTACGGCTACGACTTCAAGCTGCTCAAAGATTCCATCCGGATCAATGATGAGCGGGCCGTCCGGCTGGTGGACCGGATGGAAGAGGAGATGGGGAGTCTCGAAGGGGCTGTGGTCGGCATTATGGGCCTGGCCTTCAAGCCCAATACCGACGACATGCGGGACGCCAAATCGGTCGAGATTATCCGCGAGCTGGTCAAGCGCGGGGCGCAGGTCAAAGCCTGCGACCCGGTAGCCACCCAGAACGCCAAAGCGATCCTCCCCGATATCACTTACTGCAAGAACGCCTACGAGGTGGCCGAAGGGAGCGATGCCCTCGTTCTGGTGACCGAATGGAACGAGTTCAAGCAGCTCAACCTCAAGCGCGTCCGCGAAACCATGAGAAAGCCGTTCTTTTTCGATGGCCGCAACCTCTACGAACCGTCCCGCATGAAGCGGCTGGGCTTTTGCTACCACGGCATCGGTCGGCAAAACAGCAACGGAAACGGGAACGGCCTGTTCCACGGGAAGTAGCTGAACCGATTTCAGACAATATCAGGGCTTTACTCGTAGGGGCGACCCGGTGGGGTGCCCTCCCACCACTCGCATGGATATCAATCGAAAACCCCGAATATAAAGAACGCGGGGCTGGCATCGTATAGCTGTCAGCCCTTTTTGATGTCTTGATGACAACAGGCCACCCGGTCACCGCCCGGAGAGGCGTTCGCGGAGGCTGCGCCGCAGAGACGCCCAGTCTTCCGCCGTCATTTCCATTGCATCGCCGCTTTCAAGACCGGCTGCGAGTAGTGTTTTAATCTTTGCCTGCGATTTCAGCTTTTGGGCCTCACGGATGAGCTGGCGGATATATTCGCTGGCCGTGCTGTAACCGCCTGCGGCTGCCTCAGCCTCTACGAGTTCCTTCATTGCGTCCGGCAAAGATATATTGAGGGTAGTTATGGCGATCCTCCATGAATATAATGGGAACGCCATTTATTGTCAATAGTTTTCATTGCCGCCCTCATAGGGGCAAACCATTTGTTCGCCCCTGCGCCTGTCGCCTGGAACGCTTGAAAGGGAATCTTACTTCTTTCCGACAGGCAGTTTGAGGTCTATCGGCGCGTTGGCCTGAAGCTGACTGCCCGGCCCCGTTTTCGCTTCATAGAACCCTTTCATCGGGATGATCCATTCCGCCCCTTCGGAGAAGTTGTAGAGATACCCCTTGCTGTAGTCTGTCATGTCGCGGAAGCTGCGAATGAAACTCACCGGGCCGCAGTCGATTTTCCAGAGGCTCCCGTCCCTGACAACGCTTTCGATGGTGTAGCTGGCGTTGAGATGGCCGTCATTGGCGACGATGATCTCGGAGCCGCGCAGCACCGCGCCCTCCGGAAGCGGACAGTCCACCCATACATATCCCCGAGGGGCTATATCCCGGCTCATCCGCACGATTTTCCCCCGGTAGCCGGAGGACGGTAGGCTCATCGCGAAACGACCCCGGGCCACGCGGGCCGCCCGGATCAGCCATGCTTTCGCCACCTCGCCCCTTCGCACCCGCAGCGCGGCCAGCCGCCCGGTAAAGCCGATGCCCCCTTCGGCGCGGCAGGGGGTGGTGTCGTCCGGCCCGCAGAGGAGGTAATCCGTCGCTCCGTCCGCCAGATCCACTTTCAAGGCTACCGCCTCCTGACCGGCTGCCGGGCCGGTTACCTTCAGGCGAGAAGCTTTCCGGATCAGAGGCGCTCCCTTGAATGGCTCGATCAGGCCCACGCTGGCTGTGTTCAGGTCCGAAGCTCCGGCGCGGTGGGCCAGCAGATAGCGCAGTTTCTTCGGCTGCCCGCTGGCCTGCCCGGCGGGCGGATAGCCGTCGGCAAGGGCGATATCATCGTACCGGGTGAAGCCGTGGTACCGCACATGGAGGGCGTCCTCTTCCTTCAGGTTCCAGTAGGGCGAGGTTCCCCTATAATCCAGAGTGAATCTGTCCGCAGGCGCGGCATCGCGCTCCACATTGTCGAGCCAGGAATACCCCATGCGCGGGCCGGTGCGCGAGGTTTGCCAGGGGATGTCCGGGCCGTCGTAGCTGCCGGTTTCCTGTTTCACCAGCCGCAGGCCCTCCGCGCTGACCGGCCCGGGCAGGGCGTGGAAGCTCAGCAGATGGTCTTTCCCTCCCTCGATGCGGAAGACATCCAGGGCGTAGGAGGCTTCCTCCCCCACCTGCATCAGCGCCATGGTGCGCCGGTAAGTCCGGACGATTCCGGGATAGACGTTCCGGCTATCCACCGCAAAAGCGCCGAAGCCCGGCAACTGGGCGAAGAATTCGGGCTGCCCGACCCGGACGCCGCTCTGGGCCGTCTCGTTGACCACAACGGTATTATGGGAGAGAGTGGTATCCTCCCACTGCACCGATTTGGGCCAGCTGCCCCAGAGCTCCCGGTATCCGAGCGGAGGGCAGACTGTGAAGCCGTAGGCATCGTAGCCGAACATCAATTCGCTTTTATGCCCTGCCACGTCGTTCAGGCCGTAATACATCCAAAGCCCCTGCCCGGTGTCCCGGGGGCCGAACTCCACGCTCACCAGCCCGTAACCCGCATTGTTGCGGCCCTCAATCGGCGGCTCGGAGCCGCGCTTCCTGACCAGTTCCGCCAGATCTTTCTCGATCCGGTAGGGATCCGCCGCCAGGATGTCCCGGCCCAGCCCCTCCGTTTTGCCGTGATTGGCCCAGACCGCGATGAGGCCGATCTCCGGATCCTTCAAGTATTTGTAACCGCGAACGATGAAGTTCGGGGTGCCGCCGATGATGCCGCCCCGGGAGCCGCAGGCCCCGGTATCGCCGATGTTGGGCGTGCTGGTCGCCAGCAGCGCCAGCCGCCAGCCGACCGTCAGCGTCCGCCTGAACTGGGGATAGTCGCGGTAGATATCATGCTTCTTGTATTTCCCGTAGTCGGCCAGAAGATCCGCTGCCATGCCGAGGGCCTCCCCCCAGCCCAGCGAATACCCCGGTGACCCCTCCGCCCCGGCCCCGTCCCGGTCGATGGTCGCCACAATCAGGGATGGGATGTGGCCGCCCTCGCCCGGGCGCAGCGCCCCCTGGCCTACCGTGCCCTCCCTGAAGAGCCAGTCCAGCCATTCGGTCGTTTTCGGCTCGCGGTTCAGGGCCACCGCGCACTCGACCACATTGGCCTGCGGCCCGCCCTCGTTGCCGTAAATCTTGCGGCCCGACTGAACCGCTTTCACGAACTCCTCGATCAGATTCGTCTCGATATTGGAGATGAGGTTGTCGTAGCTTCCCTTCGGGCCGGGCAGCTTGTACTGTTTGCCCTTCTGGGAGAGGAAGGCGTAGAGGTCGGGCTGGTTCCAGAGGCCCGATTTCACCTGGTCGTAGGCCCCTGCCAGTTGGGCGACCGTGCCGCACTCCCAGATGCTTCCCTCGATCTTGCCGCCGTCCTGGCTGCCGGAGTGAAACCACCCTTTTTGCCCGTAGGCCGACCAGTCCATTGCGGGATAGACATCGGCGATCCGGTCGAGCAGCACCCCGCACTTGCGGGCGTAGATCGGATCGCCGGTGTAGAGATAGGCGTTCGCCAGGGCCGCCGCACCGTTCTTGACAACGCCCCACAGCACATAGCCGTAGTAGCCGATAAAGCGGCCCGGCCCGCCGTCGGGAGACTGCCAGCCCCAGCCGTCGTCCACCGCCCATCCGCGCAGAGGATCCGCCGGATCGGGGTACTCGGTATTGAAGAGGAGCGACCTGTTCGCCTTTTCGGGGTTGAAACAGCCGGTCTCATCGATACCGCTCCGGTAGTAATCTCCGAAATCGTTTTTCGGCCAGTCCGCACCGCATTTCGGGCAGGTGATCTTCCAGGGCTTGCCCCACACATCCGCCCGCCAGGGGTATTTGTCGTACTCGTAGATCGACAGCCCGCAGGTCGGGCAGCCTCCCTTGCGGACGCCCCAATCCATGCAGGGGTCAATGGTGCGTGGCAGGTTCTGGCCGGGGACCATCGCCCACAATTCCTCATCGGACAGTTTCACCCAGCGTTCCGCCGCCGCCACCGCGCTTACCTTTTGCACCCGCGCCCAGTCGTACCGGGCCACATTGACGCGAAGGTTGGCGATGCGCTCCTTCGTGTGCAGTCCGCCGTATTCGGGGCCACTCTGGGCCGCCGCCGGCGGAACGGTAGCGATAAAGAGGGAAGCCAGCAATAGCGCACAAAACATCGGATACAGCATGAATAGATACTCCTGATCAAAAATTTCGATTGGATAGAAGGGCTGAAATACGATCCTAACCCAAGTTGCCCCTGACCCCATTCAAGTCACCTGTGGGGTGTAGGGGCGCGATTCATCGCGCCCCACGGCCCGGAAGGGCGCGAGGAAACGCGCCCCAACAGCGGAAAAGACACCC
>JADLDR010000179.1 GCA_020846535.1 Armatimonadota bacterium
GGAGCCATGCAGTCAGTTCAAGCCGCCCGGATCGCCTTCGTGGGCGCGGGCAGCCACGCCACCGAATCCCTCTACCCCAATATCGCTCATATTCCGGCCTTCGACCTGGTGGCCGTCTGCGACCTGGTGGAAGAGAAGGCGCGCTACGCCGCCCGCAAATACGGCGCTGCCCGATGTTTCACCGATGTGGAAGCCATGCTGGACAGCGCCCGGCCCGACGGGGTGTGCGTCTGCGGGCCTGCCGAGATGCATTACAGCGTCGGGATGCAAGTTCTCCGGCGCGGCGTCCCGATCTTTATCGAGAAGCCTCCCGCCCCCACTCTGGCGCAATCAATCGAGATGGCGGAGGCGGCCCGGAGGCAAAACACCTGGGGCATGGTCGGTTTCATGAAGCGCTTCGCCCCGGCCAACATCGTCGCCAGGGAGTATATGGCCGGGGAAGCCTTCGGCAGCCTCTCCTCCATCTCCCTCATCCACGGCTCCGGCCCCTATGACGACCTCCGTCGCATGCTTATGTTCAACGGCATCCATCCCCTGGACCTGGGGCGCTTTTTGGCCGGCGATGTAGCAAGCCTCTTCGCCTATGGGGTCAGGGGAAAAGCCTGTGCGGTCTCGGCGGCCCTGCGCTTCCGAAGCGGGGCGGTGGGGCAGTTCAACATGAACTCCGGCCACTCCTGGAGCGATTGCTTCGAGCAGACCTACCTCTCCGGCTCCGGGGCGGGCCTCCTGATCGATGCCTCGCGCTCCGTGGAGGCGATGTCCCCCGCAAGCCGGTTCGCCCGGGGGGAAGGGCAGGAGCTATTTGGCTGGAGCAGCCGCTACTACGTCTCAGGCAACATGGCAGGCTGGGCCGCCGGGGGCCACTACACCCGCGGCTACTGGGGCGAGCTGAACCGTTTCGCCCGGGCGATTCTGCATGAGGCGAAACCGGCCCCCACCCTGGAAGACGGCGTGGAGGCGATGAAACTGATCGAGGCGATTCTGGAGAGCGTGGAGAAGGGGGAAGAGGCCCGTTTGTAATTATTGTGGCTTAGCTTCTCCTGATTCGCACGATTCCAGAGGTGATTACAGCGAAATTTCCAGCCAATTCCATATGATGCTCCTTGATGACAGCCGACACGATATCCGCTTTACGTTGCGGCGTCAATCCGGCCAGGCGGATCAATATAACGCCGGCGAGCACATGGCCCAGCCGAAAAACCAATTCCCCAAAGTCCTTATCGGAGGTAATGAGCATTGCCGATTCTCGATTCGCCTCCTGGATAACCTGCTCATCGCTGACACTCGGTTCCATCTCAACGATATACAGAACAGAGTGACCGTCGCTTCGCAGGCGATCTACAATCGGCCTGTCGATGTTTTCATCGGCAAGGAATTTCACCGCACTGGCTCCGGCACAGGATATGTCACATCCGCACGCAACGCCTCGGCTGCAAAAGCCAAAGCCGCCTGCACAGCCGCCCGTGTCAACCGTGGATGAGCTTCAAGAAGTTGCTCGACCGTTTCCCCGGCAGCCATTTTTTCCAGGATCGTCTCCACGGTTAACCGCGTGCCAGCAATCACCGGTTTGCCCATCATTACAGATGGGTCTGAGCGCATCAAGTTACTATACATTGCTTTCACCTGCATATGGGGATTTCAAACTTGCTCATTGATTAGTCAAGTCCTTTGTCGAATTTATCATTCCCCTACTCCATCCGAAATCCCTGCGCCGTCCCCTGATCGGTCGCCAGCGCCGCGACCGGGCCGGGCAGGATTTCGATGCAGACCGGAGAGCCGGTGACGGCGGCGGATCGCACGAGATTTCCTTTGCCATCCAGCGCCGCCACCGAGCCGTCCTCGCAGCCGACAATGATGAAAGGTAGCTTTCCCTTTGAAGCGACCGCTTTCATCACGACAAGGGGCGCGGGCAGCCGGTATGACCAGAGTTTCCGGCAGCGGTGGTCGAGGGCGACTACCAGGCCGCCGGAGGTGGCGGCCAGAATCTCCTTTTTGCCGTCTCCGTCCAGGTCGGCGATATCGAGGGCGCGCATGTTTCTGGCGATGGGCCCGGCGGTGACACTCTCCCCCGGCCCGAACTGCGCGTTGTAGAGGGCGTCTCCCTGCTCGTTCCAGACGGTCACCCGGTTCCAGACGCCGTTGATCTCGCTGACCACTTCCTTCTGGCCGTCCCCGTCTATATCCTCATAGAAGAGGTGCGCCCGGTTCATGTCGCCCCAGCCGCCCACATAGGTATGCCCGGGCGGGACGGAGGAGAAGCCCCGCGGGTTGGGGTCCAGGGTGCGGTTGTTGATGACCGCCAGCCAGGGGCCGTCGGTCAGGCTGCGGCCCTGAAGCAGATTGAGGCTCCCCTCCGGCCCGTTGATAATCTGGAAAACCGCGCCCGTCCCCCAGAAAACGGGTAGCCTCCGGACGAGCCGCCCCTGCCCATCCAGCAGTTCCAGGGTGCAGGCGCTTCCCACGAACAACTGGCTTTTCCCCTCCAGGAAAACGCCGCTGTAAAGGCCGTGGATCCCCTCATGCCCCGGGGCGGTCTTGAACCAGTAATCTTTGGCCGCCCGGAAGACCGCCGGATCCATCTCGGAGACGAACTCCCATATCCGGTTGCCTTCCCGGTCGAAGGCGATCACCTTCTCATCCGCGCAGCCGGCGATGAGCAGTTCGTATTCCGGCCACCAGTGGAGTTTCCGGATGGCCCCGTCCGTCCGGAAGGTGCGTGCTTCCCGCCCGATCCCATCGAGCAAGTGAACGGCGCTGCCCGCCGCGACCGCCATCATCGGCCCCTCCGGTGTGGGAACCTGCGCCGACGCCGCGGCTCCGCCGCCGATGCGGGCTGAAAACGCTTCTTCCAGAGGCGGGGCCTGCGGCCTTGCCGCCTGCCCTTCGGCTGACGACTGCGCCCGGCCCGCTCTGGCTGCGGCAAGATGCGCAGCAAGCTGCCGGGCGTTCTCCTGAAGGATCGCAGGCCGCAGTCTGGCTCCCCGGAGGATGTGACGGCCCGGCTCCAGGACGATAGGGCTTTGCTTGACCGGCTGGCCGTCCAAAGTGAGGCTCTGAAGCGGAGGCAGGCTGAGCCCGGTCTTCCGGGAGGCCGATACGTTCAGGACGCCGCTTATCAAATCCCAGTCCGCATCGACTGGATGATCGGCAGCCAGGTGAAGCGGCTCCGCCCGGCGCAGCCCCTTACCGAAAAGGTGATCCTGAGACAGAACGACCGCCTCCCCCTCTATATTCTGGTAGCGCCCGGCAACCGCCAGGGCAGGCTCCGGTAGCAAGAGGGCGGCGGCGTTTTCGGCCAGGCCGGAACAGAAAAGACTCCGGCCCTCCGGCTCCAGGCCGACCAGAGAAAAGAAAATCTTCCGCTCCCCTTTCTTCACCGGCCCTTCCCAGCGCATGATGGCGAAGCTGCCCTGCACGCGGGCGGTCAGCGGCAAGGAGCAGCACACCCGAACGCTCTGCGCCGCCCTGATACCGGGCGCTCCCTCGGGCCGGAAGCTCAAGCCCGCCAACCCGATGAAGCACTGACCGCTGGCCGGATTCTTTTGGACGGCCTGCACGCGCAGGGTGTGCGCTCCGGCGGCCAGCCGGCGCGTTCCCAGAGAGACCGGGCGGGCCGTTGCGGTTTCCGCGTAATGATCGAACTCCGGGCCGACCGGCTTGCCGTCCAGGAAAAAGCGGACCGCGCCGCGGTCGCGATAGTTCAGGAGGTCGGCGAACCACTCGCCGGTGGCCGCTTTCGGGAGCCGGAAGGCCATTTCCAGCCAGCCGCCCGGCCCGGCGGGCTTGAGGAGCGCGATCCCCAGGCTGTCCAGCCTCAGGAGCGACTCCGGGCCGGTCTGCGAGGCGGCGAGGGGCTGCTCCAGCGCCCGGAACGCCTTCCAGCCCTGCGGCAGGGCGGCGGATTGCGCTTCCTCGGACCGGAGAATGCCGCCCTGCGGGCGGGCTTCCCAGCCATAAGGCCTTTCCCATAGAATCTGGGCTTCGAGGTTGGCGCTGTCCGCGCGCGATTTGAATTCGTCCACCACCAAAGCGTAGCGCCCCTTGCGCTGGACGAGGGTGCGCTTCCAGCCGCCATAGGCGGCTTTGGGGACTTCCCCGACCGCAAGGACCGTTTCCCCCAGCACTACGTGAGAGCGGAGAGCGGCGTCCATGGCGACCTGCGGCTCCACCAGGCCGTCGGCTTTGGTCATAAGCTGGTTCCGATATCCCTGGAGGAGCGTATGCCCGCCCAGCCGCAGTTCCAGAAGGGCGAAGGTATGGTAGGGGTTCCGGCCCGCCCCGTTGAAGCCGTCCAGCAAAACGCAATCGCCTCCGGCGTCCGTGCGGCTGCGGAAGCTGGCGAACTGGAAGGACTGCGAAAGCGGCAGGCCGCTGCCTCGCGATTGCCACAGAGGGCCGGTCAGGCCGTAAACGCTCCAGCGGTTCGCAAGGTCTTCCGGAGGCCGGGGCTTGAGCGTCTTATCGGGCCAGAAGGACTGGCCCAGGCGAAAGACGCCGAGGTTCAGGCCGGTGCGGTCCCGGTAGGCCAGCCACCGCCCGTCTCCGGTCAGGTAGGCCGCCTTGTGCAGGTAGTCGAGGGCGGCGTAATTCAAAGCCCAGTCGGGCTGGCGGCCCGATATGAGGATTTCCTGCCCTCGGAGCAGCGTCTGAAGGACGCCGTTTCGGACCGGCTTCCGGTCTCCGCTGAGCAGGAGATAAGTCAGGATGGGGACCGTGCCGGTGCAGTACCAGAAGTGGTTATCGTTCTCTCCAAAGACCCATGCATGCTCGCGCAGGGAGGCGAAGGAAAACTCCGCGCCCCGGACACACTGCCTCCAGACGGGATCCGGGTAGCTTTTCTGGAAATACCGGCCCAGGCAGTAGAGGGAGATGGCGGACCACTGGTGGTGGCGCGAATCGACCCGGGGGAGCGGTTCGGTCAGGGTGTAGACGCCCTCATCCCTGCGATGGGCCAACTGGCGGGCGAAGGCGTTGATCACTTTCAGCCGTTCCTCATCAGTGAAGACAGGGCTTTCCTCGATCAGATCCCAGAACAGAATCATCAGGTGGGCGTTGTAGTGATATGGCCCGGCCAGCGGGTCGTCCTTGTTCTCGATCCGCTCCCCATCGATTTGCACGATCTCACGCTTCGCCTGCTCGTCCGGGAAGGCCAGGCGGAGAGCCTCCCTTGCCTGGAAGGGGTCTCCGGTCATATAATACATCGCCATCCGCTTGCTGATGCTGTTCCACCCGAAATAGCCGCTGGAGCCGTATCCTGCCGATGCCTCCCAGGTTTCGAAATCCTTGAGGTCTTTCGGGACAGCAACCCCCTTCCCCGGCCTGATCTCCATGAGCCAGCCGATGGACAGCGTCCCGGGCCGCCCCTGCACCTCTTTCAGCCTGCGGATCAGCACCCCGGCGGCCAGGCGGACGCCCGCTGCGTCGCTGCCTCCCGCAAAGATCACGTTTTTGCCATTGCCGAAGGGATCGTGGAGGGTTCGCGCCTCATAGCCGCCCGGCCCGGGATACTTCAGATCGAGGAGCGTATAATAGCGGTCGTAGAGTTCGCTGATCGTCCGATGGGTAGAGCGGTTGCCCAGAAGGATGAGGCTGCCGCGGATCGGCACGGCTCCTGCCGGGGAGTCGTCGAGGGCTATCGGGATTCGGACGCCGGCAATCTTCAAGACAGCCTCTCGAATCCGCTCCGCCTCCCTCCGGTAAAGGCCCGAAGCCGGGATCACCAGGGTGATAGCCGCCTTTCCATCGCGCGCCAGATCGGTATGCAGATGAAGGTCTTTCAACCGGCTGTAAACCGGGGGAACCGGCTCGGGCGGGGCACCGGGCGGGGCCGCCTCTCCGGAGACCAGGCACACGCTGTCCACGACAATCTGAGGCGTCGGCTCGCGGTGGGTGTAGAGGTACAATACGGCGGCGGTCGTCCCCTCCGGCGCGGTGGCGCGGGCCGAGACAGTCTTGAACCTGTCCGCCCTGTCCGAAACCAGGTTCACCTGGACGAACTGCTGTGAGGGCAGGAACCGAAGCTGCATATACGCGCCGTAAGGAGATGCCCCGCGAATCGCCTTGACCCGGGCGTGGGATCCATAGGTGAGACCCGGCTGCGCCGGCGCGGACTGCACGATGCCGATCTCCGCCGTCGGGTCGTTATCCTCGATGAGCAAAGCCCTCTGGCCGCTCTCCGCAGGCCGGACAAAGCGCAGGCGCTGGTTTTTCCCACCGCCCGCATAGAGCGACCAGCCGGCAGGAACGCCGTTCGCATCCGCGCCCTCCTCGAAAGAGGGATTTTTCAGCAGATTCGGCGACACCTCCGCCCTGCCCGGCGACTGGGCGCACCCCAGAAGCAGGACAACGAGCCCGGCGGTGAGAATAACATGGTGCAGGAGATCGTTCATGGTTTCAGCCTTCCTTCAAAGCGTTGAACACGGCTTTTCATTCTCCCTGCAACCGGCAATTCCTTTCTCCCCGATGCCCTTGCGAGGAGCATAAACTTTGCGGCATCTCCAACGTAACACAACCATGCAGCACTATAGTCGATGTCATTGCGAGGAGCGCAGCGACGCGGCAATCTCCAGCGTATCAAATGCACGCGAAGGCTCTGTCCGTTGGCGTGACCCTGGAGATTGCTTCGCTTCACTTATAGACCGCATCTCAGAATACTTCTCCCAAAAGTTCCTATGAATGTATCCGAAACGGAGGCATGATGATGATGGAAACTGTCCAGACCCCTTTTCCGAACGGCTGTCAGGGCGCGGTTTCGCTGACATTCGATGACGGGTCGCGCAGCCAACTGGAGGTGGCGATCCCGTTGCTGAACGACCGTGGGCTGAGGGCCACCTTCTACCTGAATCCCCGCGATTCCGCCGCAGGCAAGCACGACTGGCCGGAGAGGATGGCCCCCTGGAAGGAGGTGGCCGCGCAGGGGCACGAGTTGGGCAATCATACGATCTCCCACCTGTGCAGCCGCGCCTTCGGCGCTTCCCTGGAGCAAAGAGGGCTGGAGTCGATGACCCTGGAGAGCATCGAGGCCGATATCCTGGAGGCCGAACGACGGCTTCAGGAGATGACCGGGCCGGGCATCCGCAGCTTCGCCTACCCCTGCTACCAGGCGTTCGTGGGCCAGGGCCTAACCCGGCAGAGCTATGTGCCGGTGGTGGCGAAGCATTTCGCCGCCGGACGGAGCCTGGGGGAAGTGCCCAACCATCCCCTCACCTGCGACCTGCACTACCTCTGGTCTTTCCCGGTGGAGCGCAAATCGGGCGCGGAACTGGTCGGCCTGGCCGAACGAGGGGCCGCGCAGGGCCGGTGGGTCGTCCTCA